>CAMMTE010000013.1:0-16684 GCA_946499755.1 uncultured Mycoplasmatota bacterium | reverse complement strand
AAAGATTAGTATCATTATCTCCGTTTAAGCGATAAGGATTATCTATTGTTCCATCCCCATCTACAATACGAACGCTAGATTTTAGATTTATTGATGGCCGCACGCCACGCGAATTGCTCGAAGGTGAATTGTTGTAGGTGTACCCATTGATGTCGACATACCGAACGTGTGACGTACTATATGGTGTTAAGGTCCACCAATAAAGTCCATTATTTAAATAACCATTTCTTCCTCCATTATTACTAGATTGATATTCATACACATTAAGTAATCCTACTGCATCTGTTACAGTTGCCTCCCCATTTGGTCTTGTTATACTTCCTAAACTGGTTGCATCCAATGTCGCGTCCCATACTGCATCTGTCACTACAAAGTTTTCATAATCTCTTAAGTTACCTAAGAAACCATCGACGCTAGTATCATTTAACCAATCTTCCATATAACTTCCTTCAAATGCTGTACTACCACTTGAATAAGTAATTGCACTTATATTCCACTGTGTTACTAACTTAGTTGTTCCTGCTTCATTATTAACACTTACTGCTCTCCATAATTTACCACTATACCAAATATAGTTATTTGGATCAGTTCCTGTGATAAATGTATCTACATCATCATCATATGTATCTCCATCTGGTCCTGGATTTTCTAATACTATATCAGCCACTGGTCCTTCTAACTTTGCTTCCTCAAATAAATGTCCATTACTAGGCAAACTTAAATCATTATAATCTAATCCTACACCTACTCCTAATGTAACTGTTACACTACTACTAGATCCATTCTTTACTCTTATCTTATATGTATTACTACTACCTGCACTTCCACTAGCATTTAAATTAGAACCAACTGCAGCCATTGGTGTATTTATTCCATCTCCTGTTTTATATCCTGCTTCTACTCCACTAGGTAGGCTACCTACATAATAGAAATTAAATCTTGCTGTTCTATTATTAGGATTAGATAAAGTAACAGTAAATTCTTTAGTCTCTCCTGCTCCTACTGTTAACTTATTACCATCAGTTCCATCTACAGTAAGTTTATAAGTTAAATTACCAGTTACTATACTAATAGCATTACCCTTTTCCTTACTTACTGTAAACATAGCATAAGAAAAATAACTTCCAATTAATACTAAACAAATAAGAGTTACTAAAACTATATAAGATTTAGATATATCTGCTTTTATAAAGTTTTTAATTTTATATTTCATAGACTCACCTTATCCTTATATAAAAATAATAACACAATTTGTGTTATTATTAAAGAATTTTTCTATTCAAAATAGTCAATTAACATTGCTTTTTTTACACGTTTTAAGGTATCACTAGCTTTCTTTTCTGCTTTAGATGTTCCTTCTTTTAAGATATAATAAACTAAATCAATATTCTCTTCATAATACTTTCTTTTTTCTCTTATAGGAGTTAGAGTATCTTCTATTACATCATATAAGAAGTTTTTAATCTTAACATCTCCTAAACCACCTTTTTCATAATGAGCTTTTAATTCATCTAAATTTTTATAAAGAGGTAAATACTTCTTAAAGTGTTCGTCTGTACATAAAGCTTCTAAATAAATAAACACTGTATTATTCTTAGTATCACCAGGATCTTCTACTCTAATATGGTTAGGATCAGTATACATTCCCATAACTTTCTTTTTAACAGTTTCGCTATCATCTTTTAAATATATACAATTACCTAAACTCTTACTCATCTTAGCTTTCCCATCAGTACCAGGTAATCTTCTACAAACTTCACTATCTGGAATTAATGCTTCTGGTTCTACTAAAGTTTCTCCATATATATTATTAAAACTTCTAACAATCTCTCTAGCTTGTTCTAACATAGGTAATTGATCATCACCAACAGGAACAATAGTAGCATCAAAAGCTGTTATATCTGCTGTTTGACTAATAGGATAATTTAAAAATCCAACAGGAATACTACTACCAAAATTCTTTTGTTTAATTTCATTTTTTACAGTAGGATTTCTCTCTAATCTAGATAATGTTACTAAATTCATATAATACATAGTAAGTTCACATAACTCTGGTATCATACTTTGAATAAATATTGTTACTTTATTGGGATCAAGTCCAACAGATAAATAATCAATTGCTACTTCTACAACATTATCTCTAACTTTTTTAGGATTATTAAAATTATCAGTTAAAGCTTGTGTATCTGCTATAAAAACATACATTTCATCATAATTACCTTCATCCTGTAATTTTACTCTATTTTTAAGAGAACCAACAAAATGGCCTAAATGTAAATTACCTGTAGGTCTATCACCAGTTAATATAATATTCATCTTATCACCTCTTAACAAATTAATTTTATCATTAAATTCTTACTGTTTCAATCTTTATTATCTTTATTAAAAATGTTATTATATTTCTAGGTGGTAATAATGGATAGATATTTAATTAATGCTAATAAAAAAATAAAAATAAAGACTTTAACTAGTTTTAAAGATAGAATTAAAGGCTATAGATTTTATTTATATCCTATTAAAGAAGGATTATGTTATCCTAAAAAGAAAATGATTAATACTTATTTTGTATGTCAAAAACTAGATATTGTTGTTACTGATAAAGAAAACAATATATTAGCATTGTATCCATCTATTAGAACAGAAAAATTTATTAGACCAAGATTAAAAGCCTATTATATATATTTATTACCAGAAGGTAGTACTAAAGGATTAGAAAATGATGAAAAATTAAGAATTGTTACAAAAGAAAAATAGTAAAGCGATACTATTTTTTAGTTTTTTTACTATTTTCTATAACATAATCACTTATACTAATTAAAGTACAAACAAGAAAGAAATACTCTCTCATATACATTAAGACTTCACTTGCATTACCTATAGAATAATATCCTGGCATATTATTATCTTCTAATTTTATAGTACCTTTATAAAACTTTACAAAATCTTTATTACATTTATTAATCATATCTAAATACTTCTTAGCATTAACATCATCTTCTTTTTTATAATATAAAGCAAATAAAGGGAATAACATCTCTAAATTATTTTCTTTATATTTCTTATATAAACTTAACATACTCTTTTCATCTTCAATTACAGCATATAAAGCCATTAATAAGTATCTAGCACCCATATTATCATTATTATTTAATCTAAGTATTTCCTTACATACTTCAATCGCTTTCTTATATTTACCTTCATTACTTAAATTACTAGCTTTAAGATAAAGACCTCTCATATATGGTCTAGTTTCAAAAATACCATAAAAAATACCAATATTTTCTTTATCAAAGTATCCTTCTTTTTCTAATCTTTTCTTTTCAAACTCTAAACCTTCATTTAATATTTTATTAGATTTTAGAGAATTATCCTCTAAGTCTGCTAAGAACATTTTAGCATCAAAACAAGCATTGCTTGTTTCAAAAGCCAATTTAGCAAGTCTTTTCGCTTCTTTTTCTGTCTTAGCATTCTCTGCTTCCTCTAATAATTCATAAGCTTTATCTAAAGGTGTACTTTCATACTCTATTTCTCCATCATTATACTTTTCTAAAAACTCCCCTAAAGCTTCATTTAACTCTTCTTCATTTTTAGCATTGCTTTTTTCTAAAAACTCTTTTAGCATATTATTCATTTTATTATCCATAACTACCTCCATTTATTTATATCATAACACATATTAACATTAATTTCTTCTATTTTTACTAATTAATTCTAAAAATACTGTAAGTTGTTTAATTCTCTCAACAATTCTCTTTGCTTTTACCTTTTCTATTCCATTATTAGTTATACTTAAAGCACTCTCTAATTCTTTCAAAGTTAAATTAGAAGTAAAAAATGTTGGTAAATCTTCTTCCATTCGATATTGAAGTATGGGTCCTAAAACTTCATCTCTACTCCAAGCAGTGGTATTCTCAGCTCCTATATCATCTAACAATAATAATGGTACTGTTTTAATAAAATCAAACTTTTCTTCATAATCACTTCCAAAAGATGATTTTAAACTTCTAAGTAATTCAGGATAATATACTAAAGCTGATGATATATTTTTTTTAGCAAGTTCATTAAATAAAGCTGCTATTAAGTAGGTTTTACCACTTCCAAAAGATCCACTTAAATATAACCCTTTACCAGTTTTATCTTTTGTATAAGTATCTATAAACTCTTTAAAATATTTTATTATAGGAACTCTTTTACTATCATCACGATATAAATCATTAAAATTAGCATTACTAATTTCTTTAGGTAAATCAAAACAAGTAATATTCTTTTTATAAGCATAACTATTTTGTTCTTTAATAAACTTATCACAAGGAACATATGAAAAATTAAGTCCATTACCCTCTTTAATAACTTTAAGACAATGTCCTTTTAAAGTATTAGGGCACTCTTTTAACCCCGGACATCTATTACAATTATTTTCTTCTTTAATAGCATCTTCAATATTAGAAGTATATTTCATTAAAACTTCATCATTAAGATCAATATTATTAATATACTCCCTAAATTTATCATCTTTTAAAGCCTCAACATAATAAGCTTTTAATTTATTAATATCACTTGTTTTAACTATTGTATTAACTTTTCTCATTTACTTCACCCTAACTATATATTTTAGTTTTATATAACTCTTTATCATTTTCAAAATTATAAAGAAGTTCTGCTACCAATAATATATTAAAACTTAAGATTTCTGCTATACTTTCTAGACCTGCTTTAACAAATCTATTCCTAATACTATTACCTACTTCTAATAAATCTCTATAATGTTCATTATTTTGAAATTTTAAACTTATATCATCAAGAGAACAACCAAGTTCTTGATAATCAATTAATACTTCACATGTAAAATAATTTAAACTTAAATTCAAACTAGCAAAGTTTTCTAAATCTTCAAAATATTCAATTGGAGCCTTATTACCATAATAATCTAAAGCTTTTATATATTGATTAACAATCTCATCATAAGTCCATTCTTTTTTCTCATAATCAAGTCCTAAAGTCCTTTTAGCACCTATATCAATCATTTCATCATATTTATCCATAATAATCACAGCCTTTAATTTATTTTACCACTTATTTATAAGTTTTGATAGTATTATTAGTAAAATCAAACATAGTCATCCCCTTTTCTCTTACATCATAAATAATTGTATTATTGTTAATAAGTCTATCTACAACTTCTTTATGAGGATGATTAAATCTATTATCAATTCCTGCTGAAATCAAAGCATAAGTAGGATTGACACTCTTAATAAACTCTTCACTACTACTAGTTCTAGAACCATGATGCCCTACTTTTAGTATTGTAATATCTTTAATATTATAGTTATTTAATATATAATTTTCACTTTTTATAGTAGCATCTCCCATAAATAAAAGTTTTTTATCATAAATAGTTGTATATAAAACACTACTACCATCATTTTCATCATCATAAGTATCATTAATAACTAAGAAGTTAAAATTACCTAACGTAAAAGTAGTCCCTTCTGTTAATTTATAACTTCTCTTACTATTTTTATTTATCTCTTTTTCTAAGGAATTAAATCTATTACTATTAAATAAAACATTATCTACTTCTATTTCCCTCATTATATTTAAAGCTTCCCCAGCATGATCATAATCACCATGACTTAGTACTAAATAATTAAGTTTTTCTATTCCCAGTTGATAAAGAAAAGTAACTGTATATCTTCCTCTATTAGTCTTTTGTCGTCTCTCCCATTCTTCAGTACTATAATCCATAACTCCTCCTGTATCTATTAACATTGTCTTATTCTCTGATATTAAAAGAAAAGAATCACCTTGTCCTACATCTATCATATAGACTCTATCATGACAAAATACTTTAGGAGTTAAATAGTGAAAAGTTACAAAGAATAAAAAGATAACAAAGATAAATTTCTTCTTAAAATAAAGATAAGAAAAAATTATTACATAATAAATTAAATAGAAAACAAAAGGAATTCTTGCTAAGACAATAGTACCTATCTTAACATTTGATAGTAAATTAACACTACCTTCAAAAATATAGATAAATACTTCTAAAAGACTACTTAGAAAAGGAAATATTACACATATCATGGCTAAAGGAAATATTATAATGTTAATAAAAGGAACATAAAAAAGATTATAGATAATACTTAATATATTTATATAAGAAAAATGATATAAAGAAATGGGTAAACTTACTAAAAAGCTTACCCATGATATTTTTAATAATTCTATTATCTTATTAGTTTTTTCTTTTTTCATCATTATTAAGATTAAAGTTACCGATATAATAGTAGAATATTGAAATCCAATATCATAAATATAAAATGGATTAATAAAGAAAAGAATACTTAAAGATAATAGTATTAAGAAAGAAGGTTTAATATTGAAGTTAAAAATATTATTAAGGGCAAAGACTAAATTAAATATTAACGCTCTATCAATAGCAGCACAGCTTTCTATTATTAAATAATATAATACAAGTATGAAGAAAATAACCAAGAATTGTAATTTTAATGAAAAATTTATTTTTTTTAAGAAAAAGGATATTATTACAATAAGAAAGCTTATTTGGGTTCCTGATAAAGCAAAGAGATGAGAAATTCCTAATTTTTGAAATTTGGAGGTTAGGTCATTGTCAAAATTATTATCATTTCCTAAGAAAAAGATATTGATATATTCTCCTGCTTTATCATTTTTAATGCTATTTCTAATCAATGATTTAAAGGTTAATAAAATATTACTATTCTTTTTAATTAATTCTATATTAGAGACATCCATTAAATAGAAAACTTTTCTGTTTTTAAGGTAGGAGTGGTAAGAAAAGTTATAAAAGTTGTTACTAGATATAGGTTCTTTTAATTCACCTTCTAATTTAATGGTATCTCCTAATGATAACGTGTTTTTTATATTATTCAAATGTTCTTTAGTATCAAAATAATATGTGGCTATAATTTGTTCTTTTGCATTTAGGGTAATTGTAAGTTTATTACCATCATATGAAAGATTACTAATACTTCCAGTTACAAAACTTTCACTCCCTTCATATTTAGAAGTATAATCTATATTTATGGTAATAAAAAGATATAATAAACTAATTAAGAATATGGTTATATATAAAGTTTTAAATAGTAATATTTTCCTTAATGTTATCAAATGTTGCTTCTCCTATTCCATTAACTTCTTTTAACTGTTCAATATTTTGAAATGACCCTACTTCATTACGATAATCTATTATCGCCTTAGCTTTTGTTTCACCAATACCAGGAAGTTGCATTAATTCTTCTAATGTAGCTGTATTAATAGATACTTTAATATTACCATCTATAACTTTAGATGTGGAAGTAGTAGTATCTTCTTCAATACATGCTCCATTAGTTATTTCATTTTGATTAAGACAAGCTTCTTGTTCAACTTTTTCTTTTTCTAAAGTCTCAGTAAAATTAGCAACTTCGTCATAACTATAAACAATTATTACCATTTCATCAGCTACTTTTTTAGATAAATTTAAAACACTAGTATCAGCTTTATCTGTTAAATCACCAGCAAGTCTTATAACATCTATAACTCGACTACCTTCTTTAACAGTATAAATACCTGGAACATTAACTTCACCTTTAATATCTACTTGATAATAGATATCCGCAGTATCTTCTTCTTTTTCTTTCTTTACATCTTCTTTAGAAGTATTAAGTACTATATTTTCTTTATCTTTAGTATCTGAACTGAGTTTATAAAATACAACTCCTCCCAAAACTGATAGCAAAATAAGAGTAATTGCAATTATAATTATTTGTTTTTTATGACGATAAGTAAAAGTCATTCCCATTACCTCCTTTCCAAGACCAATACTAACAGAAACAAAAAATAAATGCAAAAAGGCAATTTTTAAAATTCAAGAAAAAAAGAGCTTCAATTTAATGAATTGCTCTAGGGAATTTTGAAAATTGAAAGCTAAAATTCTTTGAATTTACAAAATTCATACTTTTTTTATTTTTTTCATAAATTAAATCATTTACATAGATAATGTATATGGATTACTACTACTTCCATCACCGTCAACTATTTTAACATTAGATTTTAGAATGACGACTGGGTTCACCCCAACAGTAGTATCATAAGCCCTGCTACGATATATATCTCCTGTACTATTAATGATAACTATTCCATTAGAATTAGAGAAAAAAGGAGTAATAGTCCATTGAAGCGATGAATTAAATAACCAATCATTATTATAGCAATCGCTTGCACTATTCCAGCTAGATAATCCCATATTCAAACAAGTATTTCTATCAGTTGTACTACCTCCACTAGTAGCATATCCATAATCTGATGGATATGTTAATCCCAACTTTCCTACCCAGATTGCACTTCTTCCATCATACACTTCTATACCTCTTTCATTTAAATAATAACTATCTGCTAAAGAATCTTCCGAAACACCTAACTGATTAGTTACCCCTCCTAAGTACCAAAGGGTATTTCCTATCATATTTCTTGCTTCTTTGCCTAGACTACTAGTCCAGTAATCTCCTGAATTTAAATAGGTATTTAAAGTTGCATTAGACCAATCATTAGTATTATTAGTGTCCCATGCTATATCTTCAATAGAGTCATTTCTTATTAGTTTAAGTCTTTGTTCTATGTTACCTGTTCCATCATCTACACTAAATACTCCTATTATTCTCCAAGTTTCATTATTAAATGTTACATAGTTATTAGGATCACTTCCTATATATCTATAATCTGTTAGGGATTCTGTTTGTTCTGTCTCTGGATGAGTATGTACCCAAGCTTCTTTTTGTTGTTCAGTAGTTGCACTATTATAATCTAAACTTTCAGCATTAGATTTACTTTTAACAAGTTGTACAGCATTAGTACCTTGTTTCCTATCATAACTAGTAACAACTATCTTACTTTGATACTCGGTTCCTTGTACTTCATTACCTGCATTATTATCTAACCACATCCATAGTGTATAAGTAACAGTATCTTCTGGTTCTAATGTATACTCACTAGTTATATCAAACTCTCCTGTTCCATAACTACTAACATTAACTACTCCACTATCATAGCCATTATTACTAGTTAGTCTCATCTTTAAATAATTATTTGTTAGTGTATTAGCACTATCCTCTTCTAATGAAACATGATAATAAGCATTTATATTACCTGTATTAGTTATAGTAAAAGTATATGGTGTTGTCTTTAATCCTTGAGCATCTGTCATAGGAGCGGTATTTTCTAAATTAATATTATCTCCTTCAGCAAAATCTACTTTTAATATTCCTGCTGTTAGAGTAATATTTTTATCACCTTCTATAGTCATAGTAAGTAAAGCATAAGTCGCTCCTATTAGAGCTATTACACTTACTAAAATTGTAACTACTACTAATATTACATATTTCTTTTTTGTCTTACCCATACCTTCATTTCTCCTTTATTATAAACTATTTCTTCTTATCTCTTATCTTAGTCTCAATATTTACTCTTTGTACAAGCGTTAAAGCTACCATAAGACACAAAGTAAAACTACCTCCATAACTCATAAATGGTAACGGTACACCTGTCATTGGCATTAGTCCAAATAACCCCATTAAATTAATTGCAATATGTAAGAAAATATAAACTGCTACTCCATAACAAATTAAAGCTCCTCTATTAGTATAACTTTCTCTACCTATCTTTAAAATTCTATACAATAGATAAATATAAGCTAGTATTATAATAATTCCTACCACAAGACCTAACTCTTCAATAATAACTGCAAAGATAAAGTCTGTATATGGTTCTGGTAAATATAAATACTTTTGGGTACTATTACCAAGCCCAACTCCTGTAAGTCCTCCATTATTAATAGAAATATAACCATTACATACTTGATTACCTGTATCAAGTAATCTATCACAAGGTCTTGTAAAATTAAAACGTTCTATTTGTCTTGATTGTAAAATACTTCCTCCAGTCATAACAATCGCTAATACGCCTACTATTACCATACCGATTAACAATAACATTATATTTGCTTTTATCTTCTTAGAAACAGGGGAAGATAAAAATATTATTCCTGTTAAAAGTGCAAATATAATAGCAGTACCAAGATCAGGTTGAATCATAATAAGAAAAGTAATAATTATTCCTACTAAAAGAGGAATTAAAGCAACTACCCAATTATTTAATCTTTTCTCATGTACTTCATAATACCTTGCCATAAAAACAATCATTACTACTTTAATAAACTCACTAGGTTGAAAACCAAAAGGACCAAAATAAAGCCAACTAACAGCATTATTAGTAGCACTACCATAAATTAATAATAATACCAAAATAGATACAAGAATAACTAATAAAAGATTAGATACAATACCATAAAACTTAGTATTAAATTTTATTATAAAAATGCAAAGAATAAAACTTGCTAATAAAAATAACCCTTGTCTAAAGAAATAATCATAAGGACTTCCCCCATTCATATAAGAAGTTACATTACTAGCAGAAAACACCATAATAAGCCCTAAAGTAAAAAGAACTAAGGTTATAAGAAATAAAGGTTTATCTATATTTTTAATAATATCTCTAAATTTAGTCACATTTTATCTCCTTCCTAGTCTTTTCTTTTAGAATACCATATTTTTTAAATAGTTTAAAGTTCTTAGGACAAGTTCATTAACAATTTGACATATCTTTTCATATCTTATAATAGAAAAAGGAGGTTTTTAACTATGTATTATTATGGTGGTGGATCATTTAATTCATTCCCAAGCTGTGGATGTGGAAATCAATGGTTCTTCCCTACTTGTAACAGTTGGGGTTGGGGTAATAACAATAATAACTATGCAATTATTTTAGTATTATTTATACTTTTAGTTATTGTAATTGGTGCGAGATTCACACGATAAGAAAGGTTTTCCTTTCTTTTTTTCTTAAAATGTGTTAAAATATAGCAAGAAATGGGGTATTTAGATGTTAAAAACAAAAGATATATTAGATGAAAAAGATAAAAGATTAAGACTTGTTAGTAAAGATGTTACTTTTCCTTTAAGTAAAGAAGATAAAAAAGCGATAAATGAGATGGTAGAATATCTAACTAATAGTCAAATAGAAAGATTAGCAGAAAAATATGATTTAAGACCTGGTATGGGTATGGCTGCTATTCAACTTGGTATTCCTAAAAGATTTTTAACTATTGTTCATGAAGTTGATGAAGAAGAATTTGATACTTATATTATTTGTAATCCTAAAATAATTAGTAATTCAACTGAAAAGATTTATGTTGAAATGGGAGAAGGATGTTTATCTGTTAATCGTGAAGTTGAAGGAATTGTTCCAAGATATGCTAGAGTTACTGTAGAAGGATATGATATTGATGGTAATAAGATAAGAGTAAGAGCAAGAGAAGAACTTGCTATCGCTTTTCAACATGAAATAGATCATTTAAATGGGATTATTTTTACTGATTATATTGATAAGAAAAATCCTTATAAAGATAGTGATAAATATAGAGCAATATAAAAACAGGTCATCCTGTTTTTATTTTATTCCTTGCTTTTTACCGTAGTATAATGTGAGCACTCCTAACTTAGGATAATTACTATCTAAACTAGAATTTTCTTCTAATATTTTATTATATGACTCTATTACCTCATCAAAAGTAAGTTTTGTAATTATTTCGCCTTTAAGTACTTTATTCTTTTCTTCTCTACTAGTATATAAAGCATTACTTGCAATATCTAAAGTAATATAACCTTTCTCTAAATAAGAATGAAAGTGCCTTCCCACAAATAAATTATCATCATATGATAGAACTGCTTTATAATCTCTATTATCATCCAAGAAATCATAAACTCTATCATAACAACTTTTTTTAAAAATCTATTGAATATATAAAAAGATTTACTATTTTTAAACATTTCACTCGCTTTATAAACTCTTATAATACCTATATTAGTTTTTACTTTATATAATAAGTTATCATTTTCTACTCTTATCATACCAGGCCATAATATACTTCTTTCTTCTTTATCTATTAATAAATCATATAATGCCTTATGAATAGAAGTTACATAATTAAAATGATATTTATCTAAAAGAGTCTCTAACTTCTGATGTTTATTTTTCTTTTTTAAATACAAATAATTAAATAAAAGAAACTCTAAAGGATTATCATCACATTTATGATATGAACCTATTTTTTTATATTCATTAATAATTTGTTCTGCTACTTTTTTATCTAACTCTAAATATTTACCTTCTGTTTCTTTATAGTATTCAAGCATTGCATTAAGTTCCATACATATTACCTCTTTTTAATGTACTTTATTATAACACTTTTTACATACATTTACACAGTTAATCGTTTACAAAAGTTTTAATGACTGTTAGAATAAGTTAGGAGGATGTTTATGAAAAAATACATTGTTTTAATATTCCTTATTATTTTATTTGGTTTTACTTATGCTTATAGAAGTACTTTATATGATTTATATAGAACTTATTTTGTTAAAGAAAATAAAGATGTTAGTTTAAATGATAGCAATGATTATACAAGAGATTATGACTTTGATTATGTTCAGTTAACTGATGATTTTACTCCTCATAATTATCAAGATTTATTAAATATTTATTATACGGTTTTAAATTCTGGAGTTTCAAAGTTTTCCTTCTATTGCCCTGATGATTATGATAGTTGTATAGATGAAGTTGATACTCTTGCTAATGATCAAAAAACATTATCTACTATAAATAATTTTGTTCATCCCTTTAATAGTTTTAAACATTTAGAAACTAGTTATGACGATTATGGTAAAGTAACACTTAATATTGATCATATTTATAATAATAGTGAAATTAAACTAATTAATGCTAAAGTTAAAGAAATAGAAAAAGAGATATGGAATGATTCTATGAGTAATGAAGATAAAATTAAAGAAGCTCATAATTATATTATAAATAATAGTAAATATGACCAAGATAGAAGTGATAATAATGTTGTTAAATATAAATCTGATACAGCTTATGGTACTCTTTTAGAAGGATATAGTTTATGTGGTGGTTATACTGATGCTATGGAATTATTTTTAGAAGATTTAGATATTAAAAGTTATAAAATAGCATCGGAAAATCATGTTTGGAATGCTGTTAATTTAAATGATTCATGGTATCACTTAGATCTTACTTGGGATGATCCTATTACAACTGATGGTTCTGATATATTAGAATATAATTTCTTTTTAATTACGACAGAAGAATTAGATGACCTAGAAGCAGAACAACATAATTATGATAGAGATATTTATAAAGAATTAGCAGCATAATAAAAAGTAACGTAACAGTTACTTTTTAATTTTTCTTTGATAAAAAATGATAAATAAATATTACTAAGATATTAATAATTGTTTTAGAAATAATAGCATTTAACCCTAAATTACCTGTTAAAAGTATTAAAGATAATCCTTCTATTAAATAGAAACATAGGATTACTGTTATAGGATTAGGTAATTTTTTTACTTTGAAAAGTTTCATTAAAGTACAAGAAATAACATAACTAATAGTTAAAGATAAATAAATATTTAAGTTAAAATTTATTAAAACAGTAAAAATAATTACATTTATAATAGCGGTTAAAATAATAAATTTATCTCTATTAAACCAACTTATATGATTATCATCATCTATATAACTTTTAATCATCTTTGTAAAATTCTCATTATTACTTTCATACTTTTTTGGTTTAAATGTTTTACTCTTTAGATATACTTTTTTAAAATCATTAAAATCTAAAAGTGGTAAAATATAATTTCTATCAGCAAATTCTTTAACTATTTGCTTTTGATGATCATTAGTATGTTCATTATATTTAGATAATCTTGGTGTAGCGATTACTTTTTTATTATATTTTAAAGCTGAAAGTATACTACCTACTCCTCCATGAGTTATAATTAAATCTGCTTTTTTAATTAATTTATCAAGTTCATCACTAGATACTGTATCAAATATTTCCATATTTTTACTTTTATACTTAGTAAAACCTGCTTGAACTATTACTTTTTCTTTAATAATCTTATCATCAATCGCTTTATCTATTAATTTAAGTAATCGTTCAAAACTTTTATCTTGTGTACCTAAAGTAACTAAAATCATTAAAAACACCACCCTCCATATTTAGCTTTAGGATATAGTTTTAACATAGATTTCCATTGGACTACGAAAACATTCGCTATATGTAGCTTATAAAATAATGTTCCTGTAATAGTCTTAGTATTAATATTAGCGAAAGTTTCAATATAAATAATTTTACTACCAAATATTCTTCCAATAGAACACATTGGTCCTGCTGTATGAGCACCTGTTGTTACAATATAATCTGGTTGATATTTAAAATAGTAATAAAGACTTATAAAACAATTAATAATTAATTTAAAAGGATAAGATAATTTATGATCTTTAGTACCATATAATAAGAATCCCATATTTTTATATTTTTTAGTTAAAGCTTTATTAGATTTAGTATTTTCAGTAATTAAAGAATAATTATAATCATTAAAAATACTATTTAATTGTAAAAGCTCTGTTAAATGTCCCCCTGTACTTGATATAAACATTACTTTTTTCATCAAATCACTTCTTTTCTATTATTTTCTTCCACTTCTCTACTACATTATCACTTACAAACTCTCTTACTTTAATTCGTCCATTTTTACCAAGTTCCTTACGTTTATCTATATCTTTAGTAAGATCTAATATTTTCTTTTCCATAACTTTAAAATTACGATGTTTAATTAAATAACCATCAAGTCCTGAAGTAATAATCTCTTTAGCACCTTCAGCAGAATCAAAAGCAAGACAAGGAAGACCATTACTCATCGCTTCTATTAAAACAATACCAAAGCTTTCTGTATAACTTGTCATAATATAAATACTAGCTTTTCTCATAAGTTTTTCAATCTCTTCACTACTCTTAAAGCCATGTAGTGTTACATCATTTTCAAGAGAATTATCTTTAATATATTTTTCTAATTTACTTCTTTCATTACCATCACCAACAATATCTAAATGCCAATCTAATTTCTTCTGTTTTAAATCATTAAATATCTTTAATAAATCTAAATATCCTTTCTCAGGAGCAAGACGTCCTACTGATATTAAATGTTTACTTGTAAGAGGACTTTTTGTTTTAGGAATATATTCAATAACATTAGGAATATAAACACATTTACATTTATAAGTAGCCATCTTCTTACGATAAAATTTTTGTAAACTCTTAGAAACTAATACTAAATAATCAAGATTTTTAGCACTTCTAACAACATCAGTTGCATATTTTAAATCATTATGATGATGATTATGTTCCCAACCTATTTTTAAGACATTATCTTTAGCATATAGTGATAATAATTCATTTAAGAATATTCTTGTAGATATTATTACATCAGCATCTGTTTCTTTTAACAATTGTTTAATAACTTTACTTCTTTTAGAATACATTAAAATACCTAAACTATCATTAAATAATTCTTTAAATTTAGCTTTAGAAATATAATCTTTAAATAAAAGTTTAGTTAAAGTAATAAAATGAAATTTAAATAATAAGTTTTTATATTTTGATACTCTAATAGGTAAATCACTATCTATTAAATATGTTACTTTAACAGATTTATCTAAATCATATACAGATTTACCATAAAGATTATAAATAGATGCTATTTCTATTTCATAGTTAGTATTTTTAGCAAGCGAATTAGCTAGGGAGGTAACACTTTTTTCAACACCACCATATCCTAAATGTAATGCAAGTATTAATATTTTTTTACGCACAGACATACCTCCTTTTTCTTATAGTATATATTAATTTTTTTTAATTATCAATTGAAACAGTTTAGAAAAAAAGAAAAAACTTAATAAAGTTATTTCTTTACTGTTTCAAACTCTTTAGATAACTTTGCTAATTTAATGACACTTTCAGGATTATTTAATAAACTATTAAATAATTGCATTTGTAAAGCTACATCAGATGATACTTGTGGTTTAGAATCTTGCATCGTATTAATTATCGTTTTAATTGTCTCTTTATTTAAATTTTTAATATCACTTTTCATACTACTAAGAGAATCTAAAATTTGATATAAAACTGGCATTATAGAAGTTTGAGCACTTTCATTTTCTTTATTATTAGTCTTAGTATCTTCTTTATAATCAAATGATTTAATTGTTTTTATCAAACGTTTTTTTATTTCATCAACACTATCTAAATCAGTTAAATCATATTCAAAAGTACGAATAGTATTAATATCAAATGGTATCTTTTCATTTTTAGATTTAAGATGAATAATAGGCTTTTCTGTTCTAGTACGATATCCCATCTCATAAAAGACATTAGGATTATGGCCAGAAATATCTGCTATTACCAAATCTGCTGTTTCAAGATATTCAATAATTGTTTGAGTAATAGAATTAGCATCATTAAGTTTATCAACTCTAATAGCTTTAAAATTACATTCTTCGCACACTGGATTAATAATATATTTAAATAATTTATCTGCTCTTTCTCTTATTTTACTACCTGCATCTCCAACAGGAGATACTACAAAACACGTCTTCATATTATCACCTCTTTTTATTACATATATTCCTCTAGAAACAGATTTAATAGAACCATTATTAACTAAAGTATGTAAAGAGCCTGCAAAATGGC
>CAMMTE010000012.1:0-17901 GCA_946499755.1 uncultured Mycoplasmatota bacterium | reverse complement strand
CCACTACATTATATGTTCCAAGTTCAATTGTTAAAGCTTTTATACTATTATCATAAGTTACATCTGTATAAAACTCTTTTGGTATTTTATCATCTGTTTTTGGATTATGTTTAAAGATATGTTTTTCTACATAAACACTTACTTCTAAACCTATTCTATATTTAGTAACATCTTTACCATTTCTATTATTACTCTCATGATAAATAGTTCTAGTTTCTACAAGGTTATCTTTTATCATCTTTTCAACTTCATCTTTAGTAAGACTATGTCCTTTATGACCTTTTTGTCCTCCGATTTTCTTATCTGTCTTTTTTCTAGAATTATATAAATTGGCTCCACTTTTTTTCTTCCCTGTATCAGTTGAGGGTGGTTTACTAGAATTACTACTATTCTTATTTATTTGATTTTTTAGTCTATCAATTTCATTTAATAATTTTTCTATAAGTTCATCTTTTTCTTTGATAGTAGCTTTCAAGTCTTCTTTTTCTTGTTTAAACTCCCTTCTTAAATCTTTATTTTCTTTTAATAGTGAATCTAACTTATTATTTAGTTCTTCAAATTGTCTATAGAAGTCATTTGTAACTTTCATCATTTTATACCACTATCCTTAACTATTACTATTTTCTCATATATAATCGAAAAAAGCAGCATCGTTGACACTACTTTTTACACTTTAGTTTTTTCATAGTCTGAATAGTTACTAGTTTTATGTAAAATATTGTTAAGCCTCTTGTAATTTGAGGCTTTTTTAATTATCATTTAATTAGGTGATAACATGATATTAGATATAATTAGTAAGAAAGCTAATAAATATGAATTGACTAAAGAAGAACTAGAAACTATTTTTATGGGATATTTAAAAGATGAAGTAAAAGATTATCAGATGAGCGCTTTTTTAATGGCTATATGTATTAATGATATGAGTGATAGTGAAGTGTTCGCTTTAACTGATATTTTTATTAAAAGTGGAGATACGCTAGATTTAAGTTTTATTGAAGGAATTAAAGTAGATAAACATTCAACTGGTGGAGTAGGAGATAAAACTACTTTAATAGTAGCACCTCTTGTTGCAAGTCTTAATGTTCCAGTTATTAAAATGAGTGGTAGAGGCTTAGGCTATACTGGTGGTACTATTGATAAATTAGAATCAATTCCAGGATTTAATGTAAATCTAACTGAAGAAGAAATAAAAAAACAAGCTAGTGATATTGGTATTGTTATAACTAGTCAAACTAAAGATTTAACACCACTTGATAAAAAGGTTTATGCTCTTCGCGATGTAACTGCAACAACAAACTCTATTCCTTTAATCGCTAGTAGTATTATGAGTAAAAAAATAGCAGGAGGAGCAGATAAAATAGTTATAGATATTAAAGTAGGTAATGGTGCTTTAATAAAAACTGAAGAAGAAGCTAAAAGATTAGAAAGTTTATTAATTAAAATAGGTTCATACTATCAAAAAGAAGTAAAAACAGTTATCTCAGATATGAATAGACCATTAGGACATAATATAGGAAATAAATTAGAAGTATTAGAAGCTATAGAGGTATTAGAAAATAAAGAAAAAGGAAAGCTTTATGACTTATCTATTGATCTAGCTACTAAAATGGTATCTCTTGGCAAAGGAATAAGTGAAAAAGATGCCAAAAAAGAAGTTATAGAAAATTTAGAGAATGGTAAGGCTTTAAATAAATTTAAAGAATTTGTTAATTATCAACATGGCAATTTAGATACTTTAAGTATAGATGCTAAAGTATATAATATAAAAGCTAATAAAGATGGCATTCTAAAAGATATAAATGCTCTAAATATCGCTAAACTTTGTGAATATTTAGGAGCAGGAAGAAAAAGTAAAGAAGATGATATTGACTATAATGCAGGAGTTATTATAAAAAAAGAAATAGGTGAAGAAGTAAAAGAAGGCGATATCCTAGCTAGTCTTTATACAAATGTTGACAATCCTACATTTAATCTTGAAAGAATATTTGAAATTTCTTGAAAAAATTTTTTCTATTTGCTATACTCTATATAAGGTAAGGTGATAATATATGAGTTCTAATAAAATGAGTTCACGTGCTCAAGTAAAAAAGACAAAGAACCAAAAAACTAGAGATAAAACAGATAAAGCAATGAGTGATATTAAAAGAATAGGCATTATTTCTTGTTGCTTAATTGCAGTATTGATAGTAATAGGATTATTTATTGATACTGATGAAAGTTATGCAGCAGATTTTATGGATCAAGTACCAGATCAATTTACATCAAAAGTATCTACTGAACATATTGCACTTATTAAAGATACAGAAACTGATAATTATATTTCATTACCTACTGAATTTTCAGGAACAAGTAGTAATGGCTTTATAAGTTATATTTACTGTATGGATAGACGTCTTGGTATGCCAAATAATAGAATATATTATAAAGGTAATTCTGTAAAAGTAGCAAATCCAGTTGCTCCAGATATTGATGCAATAAGCACTACAGCAGATTATCCTGGACTAATATATATTCTTCAAAATCACGAAAGATTAGGTGGAAATGATTCAGAAAACTATTATTATACCCAAGTAGCAGTATGGTGGTATGTAGATAGAGCTAATGGTTACGATGACAATACAAATTATAAAATTACAGATGGTACACCTAGTGATGTAGTTGAAAATGGCTATGATGATAAATACGATGAAGATGACAACAATTTATTTATCAACAATCTATCAGTATTAGATAAACAAATGTTAAATAGAAATGCTAAAGGACAAGAAATAAAGCAATTAGTTGATGAAGCAGTAGCAAATGAAGATAACTATCCACAAAATACAGGTGTACAAGATATTATAATCGATCAAAATTCAATTACATACAATATGACTAATAACTATGTTGAAACTAGTGTTATTAAACCAACAAGTTCAAATGTTAATTTTGATACATATGCTGTTCAAATAAATAATGCTATTGGAAATGTTGAAATAGTAGATGAAAATGATAATCCATTAGATCTAACATCTATAAGTGCTGGAACTGGTTTTAAATTACGCGTACCAATTTCTGATGTTACATCTACTAACTTCCAAGCAAATTTAACTATAATTGGATATTTTAAAGATTCTTATGATGCATATATATACAATCCAGAAACACCTGGAGCTCAAAGAGCCTTATTAGGACAAGTAGAAAGACCATCAGTATCAACTGCACTAAATTTAGAAGCACCAACTATTTCAACACCTAATACTGCTAGTAATTCATTCTTAGTATATGGAATTGGTACATTAGTTGTAATCGCTGGTATTATCTTAATAATTGTGGCTAATAGAAAACCAAAGAATGCAAAGAAATAAAAGAAACATAAGAAGCCAACTCTATAAAGTTGGCTTTTTAATCCTTATTATAGGAATACTTATATTTTTTAGTACACCTTTAATGAAAATTAGGGGTGAAGTCTTTGAAGAAATGCGTTTAGCCATCTTTCAAAAAAATATTAATAAAGATAATACTACTATTAGTAATATAAATACAGAAAATCTAGAAGTAACAGAAGAAGAAAGTAAACAAAAAGAAACAGAAATAAAAAAAGCTAATTATAGTTATATAGGAGAGTTATATATTCCTGATATAAAACTAAGAAGAGGTTTTGTTTCTAAAGACTCTAGATATAACAATATTGAATATAATGTTACAATCGCTGCTGAAGCAGATTATCCTGATATTCCTATGGGAAACTTTATCTTAATGGCACATTCAGGTAATGCTTATATCTCATTTTTTGATAAACTATATAGATTACAAATAGGGGCAACGGCTTCTGTTAGTTATAATGCTGTTACTTATAATTATCGTTTAGTGAATGTTTATAATCAAGCTAAAACAGGTACAGTAGCAATATACCGTGATCATACAAAAAAAACATTAACACTAATAACTTGTACTCATAATGATGATTATAATCAAACAATATATATATTTGAAGAAATATAAGAATAAAGAGGGTAATAAATATGGATTTAAGTTTTATTGATAAATTTTTAACAACTATAAAATTACCATTTCAATCATTTCTATCAATTGAAATATTTTTAATATTTATTCTAATTTTTATTTTCTTAATATATAATGAAAAAAGAAAAAATAGAAAAGTAAAAATATCTTTAATTGGCTTAATAATATTCTTTACTTGTCTTTTAATTTTCTATTTCTCTAATGACATATTAACAGTCTTAACGGAAATAGTAAGAAATATAATGAGATGTTTCTATTTTCCTAACATAATATTTTATCTTATAACTGTAATTATATCTCTAATATTATTAAACTATCACATCATAAATACAAAAATAACTAAGAAAAATAAAATAACAACTTATGCTTTAACTCTTATTCATTTACTTTTATTTACATACTATATATCTTTTGCAATTACTAATAATATTGACTTGACTGATACTGCAAATATCTATGAAAATAATGAAATGTACGTTATAACACTCTCTAGTCAAATTATATTTATCATTCTTATTATTTACAAATTAACCTATCATTTTTGTTATATTAGACGTGAAAAATTGAAAAATAAATAATAAAATGCTATAATGTCTAGGAAGTGAGGTAATTATGAAGAAAAAATTAACTAAACTTAAGGATAAATTAATAAAAAAAATAAAAAAAATTAAAACAGAAAAATTGATAAGTAATTATTTTAAAGATAATAGACTTTTTATTGTCTATGTTTTGGTCTGTGTAATAAATTCTACATTACTTAGAATTTTTACTATGCCAACAATGGAAAACTATTTATCATTTAAAGCGATAATAGCAGATATAGCGGTTGTTACAATTATAGGTTCATTTTCTTATTTATTTAAAGGAAAGAAAAGATATATATACTTATTGATATGGGCTGTAATATTCACAGCTATTTGTACAATAAATTCAGCTTACTATACTTTCTATACATCATTTGCAAGTGTTTCTATGTTATCTTTAACACAGTATATTGGTGAAGTAGGAGATGCTGTAGTAGAAAATGTTTTGCAAATTAAAGACTTAGTTTATATACTACCTTTAGGTTTCTTTATCTATTATTATCATCGTCTAAATAAAAAGGATAATTATAAACATTATACTAAAGAGACGAGGCTAAAGAAATTTAAACATACAATTATTGGTGGTGCCCTAATACTTTTAGTATTTGTATTATCATTATCATCTCTTGAAATAAGTAGATTTGTTAAACAATGGAATAGAGAATATATTGTTATGCGCTTTGGTATTTATTTATATCAAGGAAATGATATTGTTACTAGTATTAAGCCAAAAATATCAGCGATGTTTGGCTATGATGATGCTAAGAAAGAATTTAATGAATATTATAAGGATCGTCCTGATGAACAAAATTATAAAAATGAATATACTAATATCTTTGAAGGACGTAATGTTATTGTAATACATGCGGAGTCAATGCAAGGTATTGCCATTAATAGAACTTTTAATGGTGAAGAAGTAACACCTAACTTAAATAAATTAATTAAAGAGGGAATGTACTTTAGTAATTTCTATTCACAAGTTAGTGTAGGAACAAGTAGTGATACAGAATTAACTTATAATACAAGTCTAATGCCTACTCAGAATGGTACTGCTTTTGTAAGTTACTTTGATAGAACTTATATCTCAACACCATCACTTTTAAAAGAAAAAGGCTATTATACATTTAGTATGCATGCTAATAATGCTGACTTTTGGAATAGACGTGCTATGCATGAATCTTTAGGATATGATAAATTTTATAGTAAAGAAACATATGATGTAGATGATGAGAATATTATTGGATTAGGTTTATCAGATAAAGAATTCTTTGCTCAATCAGTGGAAAAAATAAAGAAAATTAGTGAAAAAAATGATAAATTCTATGGTTATATAATAACTCTTACTAATCACACGCCATTCTCTGATACTGATAAATATGGAGAATTTCCTGTTACTATGAAGACAACTATAACTAATGAAGATGGTACTACTGAAGAAATAGAAGCACCATACTTAGAAGGAACTAAATTAGGTAATTATTTTAAATCAGTTCATTATGCAGATTCTGCCTTAGGTGAATTCTTTAGTGAAATGGATGAAGCAGGACTTTTAGATAATACAGTAGTTGTGTTATTTGGAGATCATGATGCAAGACTTCCAAAAAGTGAATTTAATCTAATGTATAATTATGATCCTGCTACTGATAATATTAAAGATGAAGATGATCCTACATATGTAGAATATGACAGCTTTGATTATGAATTAGACCGTAAAGTACCATTATTAATTTGGACTAAAGATGGTAAAGCTAAAGGAAAATTTGATTATACAATGGGTATGTATGATGTAATGCCTACTCTTGGTAATATGTTAGGATTCTATAATAAATATGCTTTAGGTCATGATATTTTTGAAACCAAAGAAAACAATATTGTAGTATTTCCTAATGGTAATTGGGTAACAGATAAAATGTATTATAATAGTCAAAAAGGTGAGTATAAGCTACTTAAAGATGAAATAATAGATGAAAACTATATAAAAGATAATAACGAATATGCAGAAAAACTATTAGATGTTTCTAATAAAGCCATTGTCTTTGATTTATTTAATCCAAATAGTGAAGAAGATGCTGTAAAAGCTGTATCTAAGGATAAATAGAAAGGAATTAGATTATGAAATTAAAGAAAAAAGTAAAAGTAATATTAATACTAGCAATTATATTAATTGTAACTGGAGTAGGCTTTCTTGCTTATGAAAGTATAAAGCCTAAAAAAGTTAGAACTGCTACTGTAGAAAATGAGATTCCTGAATATGGATATACTTTAAAATCTACAAGAAATGACCGTTATAAGAAGATGTTTCAAGAATTGAAAGAAATCTTAGATAAAAAAGAAGTAGATGAAAAAGCTTATCTAGAACAGATTAGTAAAATGTTTATAATGGATTTCTATACATTAGATGATAAACTTGCTAATACAGATGTAGGTGGTATTGACTTTGTTCATAGTGATGCTAAAACTAATTTCTTAGAGAAAAGTGAAGATACAGTTTATAAATATGTAGAAAATGATATCTATGGTAACAGAAAACAAACTTTACCAGAAATTACTGATGTCACAGTTGAAAATATAGAAAATATAGAATATACTATAGGAACAGATTTTACTGATGATAATGCTTATCAAGTAGAAGTTTCTATAAAATATAAAGAAGATATGGATTATCCTACTAAAGCGACATTAACTTTTGTTCATGAAGATAATAAACTATCTTTAGTAGAAGTAGAATAATATCTTCTTTTTCTTTAATAGGGGGAATTTAAATGAAAATAATATATCCTAATTATGAAAACTGTTTAACTAACCTTACAAATTCTATTTTAAAGTATTTTGATATAACACCATATCATACGACATTAAAAAAACTAGATAAAATTTTAGAAGAAGATAACTATGATAATGTAGTATTATTAGTTTATGATGGTATGGGTTCTAATATATTAAATAGAAACTTAGATGAAAAGTCATTTTTAAGAACAAATAAATTAACTGATATAAAAGCAGTTTTCCCACCAACTACAACAGCATCTACAACTTCACTTTTATCAGGATTAAATCCTCTAGAACATGGTTGGCTAGGATGGGATTTATATTTTAAAGAAATAGATGAGACAGTTACTATGTTCTTAAATACTAAAAAAGATACAGATATATTAGTATCTAAAAACTCTATTGCCAATAAATATTATCATTATAAGAGTATTATAGATTTAATAAATGAGAAATATAAAGCTTATAAACTAGTTCCATTTGATGATAATCCTTATAGTGATTTAGAAGATTTAAATAATAGAATAATTAATTTATGTAAAGATAAAGATAAAAAGTTTATCTATGCTTATTATGATGAGCCAGACCATACTACTCATATTGAAGGAACAGACTCTGATATTACTATAAAACTTTATGAAGAGCTTGATAAAAGTACTAAAGAACTATGTGATAATTTAAAGGATACAAATACTCTAGTCATAGTAACAGCAGACCATGGTCATATAAATTCTATTCCTATAACATTAAGTGATTATAAAGATGTATTTAATCTCTTAAAACATGATATCTCTATTGAAGGTAGAGCCTGTGCTTTCTTTATTAAAGAGGGAAAAAAACAAGAATTTGAACAATTATTTAACCAATACTTTAAAGATGATTTTATTTTATATACTAAAGAAGAAGTTATAAAAAATAAATTATTTGGAATAGGTTATGAAAATAAATTCTTTAAAGACTCTATAGGTGATTACTTAGCAGTCGCTATTTCTAATAAATATTTTAGATATAATGAAAACTCAGTTAAACTAGTATCAATGCATGCTGG
This sequence comes from uncultured Mycoplasmatota bacterium, assembly GCA_946499755.1. Taxonomy (GTDB): domain Bacteria; phylum Bacillota_I; class Bacilli_A; order RF39; family UBA660; genus Onthousia. The sequence continues at coordinate 9,495 of CAMMTE010000012.1, read as the reverse complement.
ATTAACTGAAGATGAAATGTTGGTTCCTTTAATTATTAATAAAAACAGGAGGTTTAATAATATGAATTACAAACTAATTGCCATGGATTTTGATGGTACTCTTTTAAGAGATGATAAAACTATATCAGAAAACACAAAAAATATTTTAAAATTATATAAAGACTTAGGTTATTTAATCGTTGGTGTAACAGCAAGAACATTAAAAAGTGCAAAGGATGTAATACCTTTAGATATCTTTAATTATCTTATTATAAATAATGGTGCTTCTATATATAATGTAGATGAGGATAGCATGATTTATCAAGGAACTATTGATAAAGTAACTGCTAAAGCTATTACAGATGAAATAGAAAGTCTTTGTGAACAAATAGATTATATAACTGATAATATTTATTACATATATATTAATAAGAAAGAAAGTAATCTAGATTTTATCAGAGATATTAGTAGTATTGATGAAATAGATGAACCAGTTGCTAGAATGAATACATTCTTAAAAGATATAGATAAAGTAAAAGATTATTACGAGTTAATAAGCACTAAATATGACCGTGTTAATTGCTTTATAATGCAAGACTCTGATAGTATTAATAAGTGGCTTGTAATAAATCCTAAAGGAGTAAATAAAGCGAATACTTTAAAAGAACTAGGAAAAATAGAAAATATAAGTTTAGATGAGATGATTTTCTTTGGTGATGGACTAAATGACTTAGAAGTAATGGATGAAGTTGGTTTAGGTGTAGCGATGGGAAATGCTTTAGAAGAGATTAAAGACAAGTCAAAAGAAGTTACAGAGACTAACAATGAAGATGGTATAGTAAAGTTTTTAGATAAAAAACTAAATAGGCAAAAAGTAAAGAAACTATAGAAAAGGTAGTGATTAATAATGGAACGATTACAAAAAGTAATAGCAAATGCAGGAATTGCTTCAAGACGTAAAGCTGAAGAGTTAATTAAAGAGGGTAGAGTAACTGTTAATGGAGTTAAAGTAACTGAACTTGGTACTAAAGTAACTAATAAAGATATAATTAAAGTAGATGGAAAACATATAGAAAAAGAGAAGAAAGTTTATTATTTACTTAATAAACCAAGAGGAATAATAACAAGTGTTGCTGATGATAAACAAAGAAAGACTGTAGTTGACTTAATACCATGTCATGAGAGAATTTATCCTGTAGGTAGACTTGATTATGATACAACAGGAGTATTACTACTTACTAATGATGGAGAATTTGCTAATATACTTATGCATCCAAATGATTTAGTAGAAAAAGTATATATTGTTAAAGTAAAGGGTATTATTAAAGGAGATGCCATTAATACTATAAAAAATGGTGTTACCGTAGATGGTATAAGTTATGAGAAAGCTAAAGTTAAGCTAAGAAAGACTGATTATAAGACCAATACTTCTATGCTTACAGTAACAATTCATGAAGGACGTAATCATGAAGTTAAGAAGATATTTGAAGCAGTAGGTTTTCCTGTTTTAAAACTAAGAAGAGAGCGAGAATTTATCTTTGATTTAAAAGGATTAAAGAGTGGAGAATATAGAAAACTAACTCCTAAAGAAGTAGCAATTGTTTATAGTTTGGAAAAAAAATAGAGCATGTTTTTTGCTCTTTTTAATTTGCGATTTTGGTGTAAACACCAAAATCGTAATTAATCGCATTATTACTTCTAGAATAAGCAACTTAAGCATTTTCTATAACTTACATATATTGTTTAAAATCATACAAAAAGAAGCCATTAAATATAGCTTCTCTTTTACATTTATCACTTTATTAAGATTAAGCAGCTTTTTCTTCTTCTCCTTCTTCAACTTCAATTGCCCCAGTAGGACAAGAATCTGCTGCATCTCTTACTTCATCTTGAAGTTCATCTTTAACTTCTTCTACCTTTGCTACGCTTAGTCCTTCATCGTTAATTTCAAATACATCAGGACAAATAGATGCACATGCTCCACAACCAATACAAGCATCTTTATTAACTTTTACTTTCATTTTTATCACCTCAGTTTTAATTATATACTATTTTTCCGCTTTTGCCTACTTTAAATTTTTCTAATAGTATGATATCATTAAAGTAATAGTAAAGAAGGTGATATCATGGGAAGAATGGAACGTTATGATAATTCTAGTAATACAAGAGCAAGAAGTAGAACAGAAAAGAATCAAAGTTTATATAATGATTTAGGTAAATTAGAAAAATATACGACTCTAACAGATGTTTCCAAAATAGAAGCTGTAGAATTAAACTCTGCTAAAAAGAATTATCGGACAAGAGAAGGATATCATCAAATTAAAGATTATGATTTAAATATAAAAAAACCTCCAGTTAGAAGAGAACTTGATGAATTTAATTATGTATATAATACTAATGAACATAAAACCTATGATATAAATAAAGTCTTAGAAGAGGCGAAAGAATTAAGAGAAAAAGATAATTTAGAAAAGAAAAGAAAACTACATAATGAGAAATATAATATTTTAGAGAGTAGTGAAGAAGAATTAGAGAAATTTAAAGAAGAGACAAAATTAAGACATAAACCTATAGAAAATGAAAAAGAATTAGAAGATTTAATTAATACTATAACTTCTAAAGAATTAAGAGAAGAAATAGATAAAAGAGAAGCTTTAGAAAATGATAATACTAATTCACTTTTAAGTGATTTAATGGCTACTAATGTAAATGAAGAAGTATTAAAACCTATCGCTACTAAAATAGAAGATAGTAAAGTAGAAGATGATACTAAGAAATTAGATAAAATAAAAGATAAAACAAGAGATCTATCTAATGAAATAGATAAATCATTCTATACAAAGAGTCTTGATTTAAGTGAAGAAGACTTTGAATTTGAAGGAGAAGAGATTAAAACATCAAAGTTTATAACTTTCTTAAAACTTCTATTTTCTATCGCTTTAATTGTTGGAGTAGGTTTTGGTGTATATTATGTTATAACTAATTTTTAAAAATTGTATATCGAAAACCTTAAAAAAAGTATATTAAATTTCTTAAAAATTGTATATTTTGATATTGAAGAAATTATAAAAATATGCTATTATCTCTATAGAGGTGATAGCTTTTATGAATATTAACAATAATGAATACATGCCAAGATTAATTGATAAAAACTTAGATGATTATTTAAAAGTTTTTGGAGCTTTATCTGTTGAAGGTCCTAAATGGTGTGGAAAGACATGGACATCTTCTAAACATGCAAAAAGTGCCGTCTATCTTGATGATGATGAAACAAAAGAAAGAGCTTTGCTTGATTTAGAATTAATATTAAATGAAGAACAACCTGAATTAATAGATGAATGGCATTTAGTACCTAAAATATGGGATAAAGTTAGAAGAAAATGCGATGAAGATTCTAAAAAAGGAAAATATATATTAACTTGTTCAACAGAATTAAATGATGAAAGAAAAAAAGAAGTATTTCATTCTGGAGCAGGGAGAATAGGTAAAGTAAAAATGTATACAATGTCACTTTATGAGTCAGGAGATTCTACTGGTGAAGCTTCATTAACCGCAATGTTAGAAGATAAACAGAAAAATGTCAATGTTAAAATACCTTCTCTAAAAGAACTTGCTAATTTAATAGTAAGAGGTGGTTGGCCTAGTAATATAAAAGTAGATGCAGATAAAGTAGGATTAATACCTAAAAGTTATATAGAATCTATTCTTGATAAAGATATGAATGATGATAAAAAAAGAGACAAAAATAAAATGAGGATGTTGCTCAAATCATTATCAAGAAATGAATCTACTGTTGTTAGTAATGAAACCCTTATAAAAGATATAGAGAACTATGAAAATGAAACAGAACTAATTGAAAGTAGAATAACCTTAAAAGATTATTTGGATGTATTGGATAGATTACATATAATAGAAAATCAAGAAGCCTATAGCGAGAATTATCGTTCTAAAGAGCGAATAGGAAAATCTCCTAAGAGACATTTAACAGATCCATCACTTGCTTGTGCCTCTTTAAATATGAATGCTGATAAACTACTTAAGGACTTAAAAACATTTGGTTTTCTTTTTGAATCATTAGTAGAAAGAGACCTTAGAATATATATAGAATATTTAGGTGGACATTTATATCATTTTAGAGATAATGTAACAGGTTTAGAAGTTGATTCAATATTAGAGTTTTCTAATGGTGACTATGCAGCGGTTGAAATAAAATTAGGATATAATGCAATAGATACTGCTAAAAAAGATTTACTAAAATTTTATGATAATATGACAACTAAACCTAAATTTATGTGTATAATAACAGGAAATTTTACTTCTGTTGTAAAAGATAAAGAAACTGGTATATATATCGTTCCTATCACTGCATTAAAACCATAAAAAAGTTTTTGATAATTTCCTTGTACTATTGACACTAAATACTAGCTAGATAGTAGAATTGTAAATATTTATATCCTATCTAATTCTATAAAAATAGAGAAAAGATTAAGCCTAAGTTTTACGTCAAAATATTTTGACGTTTTTTCTTTAATTATTATAAATTTTATGATAAACTTTATTATATATGTTAGGGGGAATAGTAATGAATTTAAACTTTGTTTTAAATGATTATGTTTTAATCTGGAATTTACTTTTTAATGCTTCTATTTCCCAGTCTGTCCAAAGTTTTAAACAGAAACTGTGGAAAAACTATCGTCATAGTTATAATGATTTATATAAAGAAGAAGAACAAATATTAAAAGATCCTAAAAATTATATTCCGTGTGATGATACTATTTTTGATATGGTTAAGAATAGTGATATGTATAAAGAAATTAGAAATGATACAGAAAAATATCGCCTAGAATTATTACAAAATTGGGATAATTTAAAAAAAGACTTAAATAAAAATTTAAAAGAAATATTAAAATTTGATATAAAACTATATCATGTTTTAGTAGTAGATAAAAAATTAGATGTTATTGGTATGACGATACCAAAAAGTAGAAGAGTAAATACTATTACTTGGGGAAATAGAGATGATAGTGATAACTATACTCTTGCTATTATCAATATCATTGAACATATCGTAAGAAAAGAACTCGCTAATTATCAAGTAGAATATAAAGATTTGGTAGATGCTGTTATTGAACTTGCTATTGATAATGAACTTGCATCTAGACTTTTAAATAAAAGTGTTTATTTAAAAGGGGATAAACATCTTAAATTCTTAAAATGTCAATTATATCCTTACTTTCTTATGTATTTAGGGTATTCTAAAGAAGAGATACTTAATAGAATGTTGAGGGATAAAATAGTCTTTGAACTTGATAAATATACTTTTGAAAGAGGACTTGCAACTATTGATTTGAAAGCTTTTATAGATTTTTGTATAAAACATCAAAAACATATTTTAAAGATTAATGAATTAGAAATAATATAGAGGTATAATTATGGATGAGAAGTTAGAAATATTATTAAAAAGAATAAATCTTAATACTGATTACTATTCTTTTTTTGAGAATGCTGTGTTAGATAAGATAATTATTAGTAAGAAAAGTAAGCATTGGTTAGTAAAAATTACTATTGATAATTATTTACCTGTTGAAGTAATGGATTATTTAAATAATAATAGTAATTTACTTGCTGAAGATGTAACATTTTCTTTTGATGTAAAGAATAAAGACTATAATAAACTATTAGAATATTATCCTTATATCTTAAAGAAATTAAAAGAAGATAATAAAATTAATCTAATAGATTTATATCAAGATGCTTTGAAATGTGAAGATAATGAATTAAAATTGGTCGCTTATAATAAAAAAGAAGAAGATAGATTAAAAGATATTAGTTCTTTTGTTAATAAATTTTATCAGTCATTAGGATATAATGAATTTATTAATACTATTGTAAAAGAGGATGATTTAATTGAAAATGAGATAAGTAATGAACTTTCTAATGTAGTTATACCTGAACCTATTAAAAAAGATGTAATTAAAGAAGAAACTAAACATTTTAATAATGGAACACCTAGAAGAAGAAAAACAACTGAAGAAGGGTGTGTTTTAGGTAGACATATAGATACTGAACCTATTAAGATGAGTTTATTATTAGGAGAAGATAATGATGTAACTGTTGAAGGGTATATTTTTGGTACTGATTATTTTGAATCTAATAAGACTAATTTTAAGATTATAACTATTAAAATAACTGATGAGACTGATAGTATTGCTTGTAAAGTATTTTGTAATGAAGATGAAGAATATTCTAGACTTTGTAAAGAGTTAAAAAGTGGTAAATGGTTTAAGATTAGAGGATATACTAAAAATGATAGTTTTTCTAAAGATGAATTAGTTTTAAATGCTAGAGATATAGAAGAAGTAGATCATGTTGTTGAAGAGATTGTTGATGATGCAGATGAGAAGAGGATAGAATTACATGCTCATACGATGATGAGTCAGATGGATGGAGTTGCCGATGAAGTAAAACTAGTTAAACAGGCAATGAAATGGGGACATAAGGCCATTGCTATAACAGATCATAATGGTGTTCAAGCTTTTCCTCATGTTTATAATTTAGTAAGAGATTATAATAAAGGTAGGGAAGATAAAGATAAATTTAAAGCACTATATGGAACAGAACTTGTAATGGTAGATGATAATGTAGATATCGTTATTAGACCTAATGATGGTAAACTATTAGATCAAACTTATGTTGTCTTTGACTTTGAAACTACAGGATTTAATGCCGGTGGTGCTGACTCTATAATTGAAATTGGTGCAGTTAAGATGAAGGGGGGAGAAATATTAGAGCGTTATGATGAATTGATTAATCCAGGACGGCCACTACCTGCTAAAATAACAGAAATAACTAATATAACAGATTTTATGTTACAAGATAAAGATAATGAAGAGAATGCTGTTAAAAGGTTTATTGATTGGTTTGGGGATTTACCTATGGTAGCTCATAATGCTAAGTTCGATGTTTCTTTCTTAGAGATGGCTTATAAAAAATATAATTTAGGAGAATTTAAGAACCCTGTTATTGATACTTTGGAATTATCTAGAACCTTAGATAATAATTATGCACGTCATGGTTTATCAGCTTTAGTTAAAAGATATAATGTTCCTTGGGATGAAGAGAGTCACCATAGAGGAGATTATGATGCTGAAGGTACGGCTTTAGTTCTTTATAAAATGCTAGAAAAATTAGATAGTCGTAATATTGAGACTATGGAAGAGTTATCTAATATTGTAGATTCTAAAGAAATGTATAAATATGGTAATACTAATCATATCAATATTATCGCTTTAAATAAAAAAGGCTTAAAGAATTTATTTAAAATAGTCTCTTTTGCTAATACTACTTATTTATATAAGACTCCAAGAATACCAAGAAGTGTTATTAATGAGTATCGTGAAGGATTACTTATTGGTAGTGGTTGTTATGAGTCTGAAGTATTTAAACAAGCTTCTAGTAAGAGTGAAGAAGAATTATCTAATATTATTAGATTCTATGACTATGTAGAAGTACAACCTCCTGAGTGTTATTCTCATTTAGTAGAAACAGGTGATTTTGCTAATGTTGGTGAAGTAATTAGTAATATTAAAAAAATTATAGATACCACAATAGAAGCAGGTAAGTTGATAGTGGCAACAGGAGATGTTCATCATATAACAAGAGAAGATAAAATATATAGAGAAATTATTGTAAATCAAAAAGTACCAGGAGGAGGACGTCATCCTCTAGCAAGAGGTGGTATTAAGAATATTCCTTCAAATCATTTTAGAACAACAACAGAGATGCTAGAAGACTTTTCATTCTTAGATGATGCGACTAGAAAGTTAATAGTTATTGATAATCCTAAAAAAATTGCTGATATGGCTGAAATTATAGAAGTAATTATTGAAACAGGAGGAATACCTTTCTCTCCTAAAATTGATAAAAGTGTAGAGACTGTTACTGATTTAGTCTTTACAAAAGCGAGTGATATGTATGGTAGTCCTCTTCCTTATAATATAGAACAGAGAATTAGTACTGAGTTATATGGTGATGGTATTTTTAAAGCGCTTGATGCTAAGTTAAAAAGAGAAGAGCCTAATTTAAATGAAGATGAATTTAAAGCAAAATTATTTGCTAATTTACATAGTACTCTTTTAAAAGGTTTTGATGAAGTAAAAAAAGTAATTAAAGAAAATTTAAAAATAGAGACACCTGATATTACAGATGAAGAGTTAGAAAAGGCTCTTAAGAAAAATTTAGGTGGTGTCATAGGTGGAGGTTTCGATGTTATCTATCTAATCGCTCAAAAGTTAGTTAAACATTCAAATGATGATGGTTATATCGTTGGTTCCCGTGGTTCTGTTGGTTCATCTTTCGTTGCTACCATGATGGGAATAACAGAAGTAAATCCTCTTCCTGCTCACTATTTATGTCGTAATAAAGATTGTAAGTACTCTGAATTTATTAATGATGAAGGTATTCCTTATGGAAAAGATTATCCATCAGGTTATGATCTACCAGATAAAACTTGTCCTAAGTGTGGACAACCTCTAGGTAAAGAAGGACAAGATATGCCATTTGCAACCTTCTTAGGTTTTAATGCTGATAAAGTTCCTGATATTGATCTTAACTTCTCAGGAGAATATCAATGGAAAGCTCATGAATATACCAAAGTATTATTCGGAGTTGATAATGTTTATCGTGCTGGTACTATTGGTACTGTCGCTGAAAAAACAGCTTATGGTTATGTTAGAGGCTACTTTGAAGAACATGGAATTGTTGGTAAAAGAAGTACAGAGATTGAAAGACTTGCTAAAGGATGTACTGGTGTTAAAAGAACAACTGGACAACATCCTGGAGGTATTGTTGTTATACCAGGTTATATGGATGTTTTTGATTTTACTCCATTCCAGTATCCTGCCGATGATAATACCTCTCTGTGGCGAACAACTCACTTTGATTATCATGCCATTGATCAAGACGTCTTAAAACTAGATATACTAGGTCACGATGATCCTACAGTCCTTAGAATGTTGCAAGACTTATCTGGTATTGATATAACAACTCTACCTATGGATGATAAGAAAATATTTTCTCTTTTATCAAGTCCTCTTGCTTTAGGAGTAAAAGAAGAAGATATTTTATGTCCAACGGGAACATTAGGATTACCGGAACTCGGTACTCGTTTTGTTATTCAAATGCTTGTTGAGACTAAACCATCAACTTTCGCAGAACTAGTTAAAATATCAGGTCTATCACATGGTACTGATGTCTGGGCCGGTAATGCTAGTGAACTTATAAAAAATAATATTGTTCCCTTTAAAGATGTTATTGGTTGTCGTGATGATATTATGGTTAATTTAATGAACTGGGGAATGAAACCTATTAGAGCATTTAAAATAATGGAGCATGTTAGAAAGGGTAAAGCGACAAAAGATCCAGAAACATGGAAGGGTATGGTTGAAGAAATGAGAGAAGCCCATGTTCCAGAATGGTATATTGAGTCATGTCATAAAATAAAATACATGTTCCCAA
>CAMMTE010000011.1:0-17965 GCA_946499755.1 uncultured Mycoplasmatota bacterium | reverse complement strand
AACTACCTCGCTAACAGTTTTCTCAACTAATTCACATCTTCTAAAAGATATTTTCTCTCCTATTTTAGCAGTTAAACTAACTAACTTAGTTTCTACAGTCTCACCATTATCATCAAAAGTTAATACATCTTCTTTTGTCTTTAAATCATTATTAATAATAGTATCTGCTAAATAATTAACAAAGTTAACAAACTCTTCATTCTTAGCCACAAAATCAGTCTCAGAATTAACTTCTAATATAACCGCTTTATTATCTTTAACTTCTATTTTACATAAACCTTCTGCTGCGATTCTACTTTCTTTCTTAGCAGCTTTACTAATACCTTTTTCTCTTAACCAATCAACTGCTTCATTCATATTACCATTACATTCTTCTAAGGCTTTCTTACAGTCAAGCATTCCTGCTCCAGTCTTATCCCTTAATTCTTTTACATCACTTGCTTTAAACATAATTATTCATCCTTTCTATTTAGACAAAAGGAAGGAGTATCCCTCCATCCTCACCTTTTTTATTTAGACAAAGCTTCAATAATTTCAGCTTTCTTTAATCCAGTAGTAGAAATATTTTTAGATTTAGCTATTTCTTTAAGTTCAGCAACTGTCATTTTACTATAATCAACAGTCTCTTTTACTTCCTCTTTTTTAGTTTCTTTCTTTTCTTCTTTTATTTCTTTTTTCTCTACCTTTTTATCTTCTTTAACTTCTTTTTTATGTTCTTTCTTTATTTCTTTCTTATCTTTTTTATCTTTCTTAGCTTTATCTTCTTCTGTAATATAATCAATTACTTCATTACCATTAACTTCTGCAATAGCATTAGTTAAAGCTCCAATAAGTAATTTAACACTTCTTACAGCATCATCATTACCAGGAATAACATAATCAACCATATCTGGATCACAGTTTGTATCAACAACACCAAATACAGGAATATTTAAAATTCTAGCTTCTTTAATAGCAATCTCTTCTTTTTTAGGATCAACTATAACTATAGCTTGAGGAAGTTTTTTCATTTCTCTAATTCCTCTTAAGTTTTTATTAAGTTTCTCATATTCTTTCTTAAGATTAATAACTTCTTTTTTAGGTAATAAATCGAATGTTCCATCTTGTTCCATCTTTTCGATTTCTTCCATTCTTCTAATTCTAGATCTAATAGTTCTAAAGTTTGTTAATGTACCACCTAACCATCTTTCATTAACAAAATACATATTAGTTCTAACTGCAGACTCTTCAGCAGCTTCTTGAGCTTGTTTTTTAGTTCCAACAAATAGAACTTTTCCTCCATCTTCTGCAATTTTCTTTAATGCTTCATAAGCATTATCTAAACATTTAGATGTTTTTTGTAAATCGATAATATAAATATCATCTCTAGTTGTATAGATATACTCTCCCATCTTAGGATTCCATCTTCTTTTTTGATGTCCAAAATGAACACCAGCTTCTAATAAATAATTCATTGACACTACACTCATAAATCTTATCTCCTTTTCGTTTTAATCTTCTATTTTGTTCTAAAAATTATCACTGCTAGATTTCCTTGTTATTTTATTATCTAACATCCTAACAGCACTAGATAATTAAATTCCAAAATATGTTTATTTTTCTAAAGCTGCTACTATATCAGCTTTCTTCATACCTGTAGTTGCAATTCCTTTTTCTTTAGCAACTTCTTTTAACTCTGCAACTGTCATTTTACTATAATCAGTTTTCTCTTCTTTCTTAGTTGTAGTCTTCTTTTCAGTAGTCTTAGTCTCTTCTTTAGTATTACTACTCTTAACAGTTACTTCACTAGTTGTTTTAACTTCAGTAGCTTTAATCTTTCCTTCTTTACCTTTTTTAGCAACACTTACTAATTCAGTAAATGCTTTAGGATCATTAATAGCAATTTCACTTAACATTTTACGGTTAACTTCTACACCTGCTTTATTTAATCCTTCTATAAATCTAGAATAACTAATACCATTTTCTCTACATGCTGCATTAATTCTAGTTATCCATAATTTTCTAAATTCTCTTTTCTTTTGTTTTCTATCTCTAAATGCATATTGACCAGAATGCATTAGTTGTTCTTTAGCACTCTTATAAAGTCTATGTTTACTACCAAAGTATCCTTTAGCTTGTTTTAATACTTTCTTATGACGAGCTTTTGTAACTGCTCCATTCTTAACTCTTGCCATCTTTACATCCTCCTTCTTTTATTAAATAATGTTCTTTAAACGATTTTGATCTGCTTTAGATAAGCTAGATGCACTTCTTTTCTTTCTATTAACTTTTCTTGACTTATATCCAGTATTGTGTCTACTTCCTGGATGTCCTATTTTATAGTCATTTTTTCTTTTCTTAAATACTTTCTTACTACCTTTATGTGTTTTTAATTTAGGCATTATAATTCCTCCTTCTACTTATCTTTCTTTGGTACTAAAAACATTGTCATAGTACGACCATCTAACTTTGGATGTTGATCAATTGTTGCATAATCTAGAGTCCTATTAGCAAATTTCTCTAATACTTCATGACCAAGTTCAGTATGAGCCATTTGACGTCCTTTAAATCTTATTGTAAGTTTAATCTTATCACCTTTTTGTAAGTACTTAATGACATTCTTTAGTTTAGTCTCAAAGTCTCCTACATCAATAACAGGAGATAATCTAAACTCTTTTAACTCTGCCTGAGAAGCTCTTTGTTTTTTCAAAGCTTCTTTTTCTTTCTTTTGTCTTTCGTAACGGTATTTATTATAATCCATTACTTTACAAACAGGCGGATTACCATTAGGATTCATTAAAACTAAATCTAAATTAGCATATTTTGCTAGAGTTCTAGCATCTTCAATAGATTTAATTCCAACTTGTTCTCCATTAGGACCAATAACTAATACTTCTTTAGCTCTTATTTGCTCATTAATTAATTGACTCTTATTATCTTTTGCTATAATTAACACCTCCATAAATTAAGAAAAGTGGATATATTAATACCCACTTAAAAACCAAAATAATACTATATTATTATATTTAATCTTGGCTTTTTACCTATTGACTCACTTATCAATCAGGTGGTGGGGTATCCCATCTCTTTCCTTTTCTTCAAGTATTGTATGCTAAAAATCTAGGTTTGTCAACACTTTTCTGCTACTTTTTTAGGCAAATTAAACACCATCTATACAATTTTCATAAATCCACTCTTTTAACTTAGTATTATCTCCACTCTCATAATAGAGGGTTAACTTAGTTAAATAGTTACCAATCTTTTCAACAGGTACTGCTATTATACCTTGACCATTTTTAATCATTTCTTTATTAGCAACTAAGTTAGCAACTCTTTTATTGCCATCCAAAAACATTTGACACCTTTGAATCCAACAAAATAAATCAATACATTTCTCTAATTTATTTTTATTATTTAAAATCTCTTTTAATTCTTTTTCATAATCGCATTCACTAGGAAGTTTAGGTCTCCAAGAAGTACCAGTAATACCAACAACTTTATCCCTAAAATCACCTAAAGGATAAACACTTTCACATTTACATACTTCAAAATGCATTCTTTTAATAAAATCTATAGTTAGTTCTTCATTAACATGATTAATTACATATTCCCATCCATCTTTTAAACCTTTGAGTTTCAACATATCATTAACTGAAATATTACCTGTATTAACATTATTCATAAAAGCATAAGTATCAGCGAAAGTTACAGCGATTCCTTCAAGATTAGCACTCTTATAAATATTATCTACAAGTTTTCTTTTAGCAAAAAATATATTATCTTCTAAAGACATATTATACTTATCTTTCATTTGCATCATCTTCTTCCAATACATCTATATTCTTTATTGTCTTTATAAAGTTTTTTGTTAAATTATTTTTCTATTAAAACACTATTATATTCTCTACATTTTTCTTCTAGCAAAGGAAAATTACAACATCTATTATATATATTAGTAGGTAACTTTTTATTTATATAATTAAAATAAAGGTTTCTAGATTTTCTATAAAGACTAGCTCTACGACGATTAAGAAAATAAAGTTGTTCTTTTAACATCTTTCTATACAGTTCTTCTTTTTTAACACTAGTTTTACTATCTAAGTCAATCATAATTACATTATTAAGTGTTACAGGTAACATATTATTAAAATTAACTGCTCCTAACTCTCCATTTTTTAACTTTAAAAAGTCAATATTATCGTGCATTTTTAAATATTTAGCTTTTGGACTAGAAAGAGGTGCAAAATATTTAAAATCATTAACTTCAAATAACACCCCTACAAAAGGACGATTCTTTTTTCTATCAAAGTTATATGGAACTTTAGAATCATATTTTCTTAAATAATCACAATACTTTGAATCTAATTTTACTAACATTAATTTAGGTCTCATAGTTTATACCTCCTCAATTAATTAGTTATTATATATTAGAAAACAAATGTTTGCAATACAAAAATGATAAAAACTAGAGTTTGCTCTCTAGTTTCTTTTTTAAGTTCCTGTTATGGTCGGAATCACCGCTTTTTTAAGTTCCTGTTATAGTCGGAATCACCGCTTTTTTAAGTTCCTGTTATGGTCGGAATCACCAGCTTTTTTAACAACACATAATCACTTATGTAGCTATAATATAACATTTAATAAGGGATTTGTCAAGAACACTATTTAACTACTAAGACTCTTAACTACTAAGACTCTTAACTTCTTTTCTCTCCTTAGCTTTCTCTAAAAAACACGCAAATATCTTCTTAGAGTTAACATCATCACTAATAGTTATCTCTGGATGCCACTGTACTCCTAAACAAAAGTCATAATCTTTAAGTTCTACCGCTTCAATAACTCCATCAGAACTCTTTGCAACTACATTACACTCTTTAGTATAATCTACACATCTTAAGTGATGAGAGTTAACCATTATTTCTTCCTTACCTAATATCTTATATAAAAGACTATTTTTATCTATCTTAACAGTATGAGCAGGAGAGACATAATCTTCTTTATAGTGTAGTTCTTTATTAGGAACATCTAAAAGTTTAAAATTATCTATTTTGTAGTTAGCAATCATCTGCATACCTAAACAAACACCAAGTATAGGAATATTTCTTTTAAGGCAAAAATGTAAGACATAGTAATCATATTTAGTAATCTTATCTCCACCAGGAATAAATAAGCCATCTAACTTTTCTATTTGATATAAAATCATTTCTTGTTCCATACCCGTTAAATCAGGTGCTTCACTACTCTTAGTAGTAAAGTAATCTATATCTTGAGGTGGTGTTAACATAATAGGTACACCTCCTGCTTTAATAATCGCTCTTCTTGTACTTTCCAAAGAGTACTCTATAGGTGTACCCTTTCCATTAACACCACTTCTAGTTAAAATACCAATAATAGGTCCCATTAAAATTTAATCCTCTCTTCAATATATGGAATAACTTCTTCTAGTTTTAATGTTACTTGCTCCATTGTATCTCTATCCCTAATAGTAACAGTTCCATTATCTATTGTATTATCATCAACTGTTAGACTAAAAGGTGTTCCAATTGCATCTTGTCTTCTATATCTCTTACCAATAGAACCAGATTCATCATAACTAACAGAAAACTCTTTAGATAAAATTTTATAAACATCTATTGCTTTTTCACTATGTCTTTTCTTAATTAAAGGTAATATTGCAACTTTATAAGGAGCTAGATAAGGATGAAGTTTTAATACTTCTCTTTCACTACCATCTTCTAGACTTTCTTTATTATAAGCATCACAAAGAATACTAAGCATAAGTCTATCTACCCCAACACTAGGTTCAATAACATAAGGAATATATTTCTCATTAGTAACAGGATCTAAATATTCCATACTTTCTCCTGATACTTTCTCATGACTAGATAAATCATAATCAGTACGACTAGCAATTCCCCATAATTCACTAAATCCAAATGGATATTTATATTCAATATCAGTAGTAGCATTACTATAATGACTTAATTCTTCTTTTTTATGATCTCTAAGTCTTAAATTATCTTTATTAAGACCTAAACTAAGTAAGAAATTATAACAATAGTCTTTATAATATTTATGCCAATCTAATTCAGTCCCTGGTTTGCAGAAAAACTCTAACTCCATTTGTTCAAACTCTCTTGTTCTAAAAATAAAGTTACCTGGTGTTATTTCATTTCTAAAACTCTTACCAATTTGTCCAATACCAAAAGGAATCTTAAGTCTCATACTCCTCCATACATTTAAAAAGTCAACAAATATTCCTTGAGCAGTTTCAGGTCTTAAATAAATTGTACTCTTACTATCTTCAGTAACACCTTGAAAAGTCTTAAACATTAAATTAAATTCTCTAATATCTGTATAATCAAGAGCTCCACAGTTAGGACAAACTATATTGTGTTCTTTAATATAATTCATTAACTCTTCATGGTTCATTCCACCAGCATCTTCTACTCCATCAGCTTCTACTAATTTATCTGCTCTATGTCTTGTCTTACATTTCTTACAATCTATTAAAGGATCAGAAAATGTTGCTAAATGTCCACTCGCTTCCCATACTTTAGGATTCATTAAAATAGCAGAATCTAATCCTACATTATTAATATCTTCTTGAATAAATTTCTTTAACCAAGCACTTTTAATATTGTTCTTTAAAAGCATACCAACAGGACCATAATCCCAAGTATTAGCAAGTCCCCCATATATCTCACTTCCTTGGAATATAATTCCATATTGTTTACAGTAATTAACTAAATCTTCCATCTTAATCTCATTCATTATCTAACTTTTCTCCTCTCATCACTTTCTCTATTAAATTTATTTTCATACTTCTCTAAATAATAAGCTAAATCATTTAAATTTTTCGCTTCATCAAAGTATTCTTTATAATTATATTTTATAAGATCTAATCTCTTTTTTTGTTCTAAATCTTTTAAAAGAAAATTATATATTCCATTAGGATTGTATAAGATTAAAGGTTTATCTCCTTCTGTTTCAATCTTATTATTTAAAAAAGATAAAAACTCTGATAATGTTCCTGTCCCA
Organism: uncultured Mycoplasmatota bacterium; assembly: GCA_946499755.1. GTDB lineage: Bacteria > Bacillota_I > Bacilli_A > RF39 > UBA660 > Onthousia. Next base: position 10,948 of record CAMMTE010000011.1, on the reverse strand, counting down.
CCATCTAAAAAAATAATAATATCACTATTTTCATATATTTTTTCTAATCTTTCGAAAGTAGATTTTACAGGTATTTTAATATCAGCAGTACTTCTAGAAAGTTCAAAAGGATTACCTACAGATAAAATTGCTCTTCCTTTTTCTCTAGCAGCCTCTTCTACAAGTCCCATCGTACCATCAACACCAGAACCTTTAACAAATGTATAAGGCTTCATTGTAAGTGCTTCTATTACAATTTTACTACTCTCATTAACTTCAAGATTACCAGGATAACTAGCACACATAATTCCTAACTTCAAATAAATCACCCTCTCACTTGATAAATATTATATATATTATAATTCTAAAAGTCTAGGTAAAAATATTGATATACCTATAATAACTGAGAATATCGCCGCAACAAGCACTGCCCCTGCCGCTGCATCTTTAGCAACTTTCGCCTTTGCTTTCTTCTCTTCAGTTACAAGGTCAACTACATTCTCCAGTGCCGTATTCATAAGTTCTAAAGAAAGAACTAAAGCAAATAGTACAAAACATACTCCCCACTCTACAAAAGTAATTTTAAAGACTATACCAGCTATTATAACAAGTATCATAACAAGAAAATGAATTACCATATTTCTCTCATGTTTTAAGGTATAAAGTATTCCATTAAAACCATATGATAATGTTTTAAGTAAAGGTTTCTCTTTTTCTTTAGGTTTAAATGTCGCCTCAAAGAAGTAAATTAATATTAAAAGAATTACAAGTCCTAAAATAACTCCTCCAACTACATCAGTTAAATAATGAACATTAAGTATTAATCTACTTAAACAAATCAAAACAATTAATGTAGTTAAGAATGTTGTTCCTATCACTTTGTATTCTTCTTTACATTTACTTCTTCTAAGTAAATATATTAAGAATCCATAATAAGTAGTTGCAATTAAACTATGCCCACTAGGAAAACTATAACTAGAGAGTATTTCACTTCCAATTAAAGGTCGCTCTCTTAAAAATATATTCTTACTTAATATAATAATACCTGCACTAATTAAAGTATTTATTATTACAAATAGTCTTTGATGATTTGTATTAAGTAAAAATATAAGTACTAGTGTAATAATAATTATTGCTTGGCTAGATGCTAATGATGTAACAATATTAGAAAATGCTGTTACAAATTCCATTTCATTAGTAGATAATATATTATAGATATTATAATCTATTACTCCTGTTATATCTAATAGGACACATACAGTTAAAACTACAAATAAACTTAAAAGAATTATTATTTTTTTCTTCATAAATATCACTACCTTATTTTAATTCTATCACATTCTTTAACATTTTTTTACTATTTAAATAAATTCCTGTATATCTATCATAATAATCTTCTAAAAATTTATTTATTTCCATATTTACTTTAGAATTAACATCTATTTTTGTAATCTTTTCTAAGTCAACATAATAATACATCTGTAAAAGTTTAATTGCCTTTTCACTATAGTATCCTTCATTCTGATAACAATCTTTACAAATAAAACCACCTGCAGTGGGACTTAAACTAACTATATTGGTAGTTTTTCCACAGACTGCACAACCGGTAACTATCGGACTTACTCCTAAAAAGTCTAAATATTTAAGTTCTAAAATATTAGTAATAACAGCGGGATTAAGACCATTTTCAATCTTTTCTAAAGCACTACATAATAAAGGAAGTATTGATTTATCCTTAGATTGTTTAACTACTTGTCTAGTAAGATCTAACAAATATGAGGCATATACAACTTTCTCTAAATTCATAATAGTCTTAGGATAATCATTAATAACATCTATACTAATTAAAGTAGATAATCCATTCTCTTTATAATAGAAATGAAATACACCATATACTAATTTTCTAGAACTACCTCTAAGCTTACTTTTTAAATTACGACATCCTTTAGATATAATTCCAATAAGGCCATATTCACTAGTCAAAACATTTAATATTTTACTAGAATCACTATAATTAGTTTCATTCAGAACTAGTCCCTTCACGTCCACTATCTTCATTATCTTCACTTTCCTTTATAGACTTTGCTAAAAGAAAATATCTAATATCACCAGTCTTTTTAAATAAATTCCAAACTATTTCATAATTATTCATATTATCACCTATTAATATAATGATTAATAAGTAATTTTTTATTCATCTTTACTATCAATTCCTAGTTCAATTAAATATTTCTCTTTATCACGCCAATTTTCTATTACTTTAACATGAGTCTCTAAAAATACTCTCTTACCTAAAAATTCTTCCATATCATTACGAGCTAAAATGCCTATACGTTTTAACATATTACCATTCTTACCAATAATAATTTTCTTTAAGCTTTCTTTATCCACAACTATCAACACTTGTATATGTACTAAGTCATCATATTCTTCAAAATTCTCCACATAACAAGTAACACTATGAGGAATCTCTTGTTTAGTTAACATCATTATTTTCTCACGCACAAATTCCCCCATAATAAACTTAACTGAGACATTTGTAAGCTCATCATTAGTGAATATCGCTTCATCAAGTGGTAAATATTTTTTAAGTGTTTTAATTAAATCATCTATCGCTTTCTTCTTTAAAGCAGATATTGGAATAATCTCATCAAAGTCATACAAACTTTTCGCTTCATCTATTACTTTAAGTAGTTTTTCACTTCCTACTTTATCTATTTTATTTAAGATTAAGAAAACTTTAGCATCTTTATTCTCTTTAATTTTATTTAAAACAAACTTATCTCCTTTACCTATTCCACTATTAACATCTATAAGTAATAAAATAATATCAGCATTATCTATATTCTCTAAAGCTTTTTTATTCAAAACACTACCAAGTTTATTCATAGGTTTATGAATACCTGGAGTATCTATAAAGACAATCTGTGCTTCATCATCTTGATAAATTCCTTCTATAATATTTCTTGTTGTTCCTGCTTTATCAGTAGTAATAGCAAGTTTCATATTAAGTATTGCATTTAATAATGTACTCTTACCTACATTAGGTCTACCCATTATTGATACAACTCCACACTTCATAAAATTACCTCCTTTATTTATAAATTTAACAATTCACTAATATCGTTTATTTTATAATCAAAAACCTCTACCTTGCCAAAGCCATACGCTGCATATACAAAAGGAATACCTGCATAATTACTTGCTTCCATATCACCTTTAGTATCTCCAACATATATAGGATTTTTCAAATTATTGCGGTCTATAACAAGTTTAATATTTTCTCCCTTACTTAAAAGAGTATTACCGTAACTCTCATAATCACTAAAATAATCTTTAAGTCCACTTGTATTTAAAAAAGATTCAATATATCCTTTAACACAATTACTAACAATATATAACTTATATTTTTTACTTAGTTTTATAATAGTATCTCTAGTATTAGGATATAATGTTCCTCCTTCTTTTAACAAGTTATCTACATTTTTATTAAAAGCTTCATTAGCATACTCTTTCCCTTTTTCTCTTGGAAGATATCCATAATATATATTAACAATCGCATCTGATGTTTTACCCATTGCCGATTCAATTTGTTCCTTTGTAACGTCTCTAGTAATATCACTATGTTCTTCTTTTACAAAGCTAGTCGCTTTAAGACAACTATCAACAGTATTCCACAAAGTACCATCTAAATCAAATATTATTGCATCTATTTCTTTATTTTTCATGCTATCACTCTTTTCAAAAGTTTTATTATTTTTCTTCTTTACTCATTTCTTCTAACAACAAATAAAAACAGCATCTAAATTATAATATTTTAATTTTCTATTAACTTCTCTATGCCCTCTTTTTGAACTACCGAGAAATCCTCGGTAGTTGAATTTTTATCAAGTTCCAAATCAGCATAAATATTCTTTAAATGCAACCCTATATTATCAGAAGAACAATTATAAAGTTCAGCCATCGCTTTTTGTGTTAACCACAAGTCTCCTTCCTCGAATCTAACTTGAATACCTTGACTATGACTTTGCCTTTCAAAAATCAAAAACTAGAGCACTGCTGCTTCTAACAACTAAATTTTTCTACAAGAGTATCTCCTCCTAACTTATTATTAAATTTTACTATTCATTATTATGATATACCATCTCTTAAAATTTTTTTAAAATTTTAAAAAAACTTCAATACTCTTAGATTTATAATTATTAAAGTAAATCTATAAGCTTAGGAACAAAAATCATTAAAGCTATAATTGCACTAGTAACACTAAGTACAAACTCTGCTGCACTTGCTGTATCTTTAGCAACTTTAGCAAGAGGATGAAACTCTTTAGTAACAAGATCAACTGTACTTTCTATCGCTGTATTTATAAGTTCAACTACTAAAGTTAAGCCAATAATTGCAATTATGATTAACCATTGTGTCATTGATATTTTTAAGAAAAAACTAAATAATAGTAAAATAATTGTACATATTAAATGAATATACATACTCTGTTCATTTTTATATGCAACTTTTAAGCCATTACAAGAATTTTTAACACTGGAAATAATTCTTTTAAATCCAAATTGTTTATTATTTCTCTCTAGTGATGCCATATTTAATCAAAACCTCCTCTTGTTTTTTAAACATAATTTCCTCTTCTTCTTTAGTTTCATGATCATAACCTAGTAGATGATAAAGACCATGAACTGCCAAAAAACATAATTCTCGCTCAATTGAATGTCCATACTCCTTCGCTTGTTCTTTTGCTTTATCTAAACAAATATAAATATCACCTAATAACCTTGTCCCATCAGGAATAACCATACTTTTCTCATCTTCTAGAGCAAAACTAATTACATCAGTTACTCTATCAATACCTCTATATTCTTTATTTAATTTATGAATATAAGCATTATCTACAATTATTATACTACAACTAGCTTTTTCTAATCTTTCAATTTCGAAAGCCTTATTAATTACTTTTTCAATTATATCACTATAAGGAAACTCTTTATCTGTCTCATTATAGATAGTAACCTCATTCACAGTTTTAATCACGTTCCTTTCTAATGCCTATAATATATCATAAAAAAAGAAGTTTTTAAAGTAATGTTATTAAACCTACTAAAAGAATAATAGACACTAAATTTAAAAACCACTCTGCTTGAAAGACTTTAGGACACATATTTCCTATCTTTAAAATAATAATATATAAATAATGTCCTAATATGCCACCAATTATATTTAATAATATATCATCAATATCAAAAACTCTACCTATCATTAACTGTGTTGTTTCAATTGTTAAAGATGCCACTGCTGTTAGTATGAATATTGGCAATAATTTTTTTTCTTTTAAAAAGTAACTTGTAAAAAATCCATATGGTAAAAACATAATGATATTACCTAAAACATTCTTTAAAAATAATCTACTACCTAAATTATATCTAAACATCTCTCTAAAAGGGATTAAATTATTACTAGAGATATTATTATTATCTTGAAAAGTAACTACTTGGAACAAACATAATATATAAATAATAAAAGATAAAGCGATAAGTTCTTTATATAAACAAAATTCTTTTTTATTTTTTATAATATCTGCAACTCTTAAAGTAATTGCAACAACAACTGAAATAATTACCATCGGTAAGCTGAAAGAAAAAACATTTCCTATAGTTTCACCAATACTAGAAAACATTACATCACCCACTTTCTAAAGCTTGTTTCTTATTTTCTTCTTCTATATTAAAATCTTTTAAAGAACTATAACTTGTAATATCTTCTTCTATTTTATAAAAGATTTCTATATCTATTCTATCAGTATTTCTTTCTTTTTTCAAAACATTTCTATCAATTACTTTAATATCTGAGCCTAATTTATTTTTTAATTTTTCTAAAGCTAGATCATAAACACTATCCAAATCATTTTCAAAATTTATATTTATTAATTCTACTTCACTTTTCTTAGTATAACTTAAACTAAGTGGTAACAAATTATGTTTCCAAATAATATTCTTTTTGCTCTTATAATTTTTATAATGATTTAACGATGTTAATTCTATATCATTATTTAAAAAATTTATTTCTAAAACATTTTTACTATTATTTGTTCTTTTTTCTTCTTTATAACTAAGTGGTAAACTTAAAGAAACTTTATACCAAACTTCTGCAAAAGCCTTCCCTTTCGCACTAACTTTACTAACAATATTATCATTATTTTTAATTAAACCACTAATTAAAACATCTCCCTTATTAACATAAGCATATTTTTTAGTAACTACTTCACCACTATCTGCCTCTATCCTTGTAATCATACCACTTTTAGATGCTATTATATTACGAGGTTCATTTTCTTTAACTTCTTCATTCTTAACTCTTTTTATAACATTAACATTATAACTAACCCCATCTTCTTCAATTTCAATCCACTCTAACAAATCTTTTTCTTTATCTAATATTTTACTTTCTATCTTTTCTTTCTCATCATAACTAACTTTAAATTTATATTTAGAAATTCCTAACTCTTTTAAATCAGTTAAAATAATATCACTTAACTCTTCATCATCTAAAACTACTTTAACATCAAAAATTATATTAGTTAATAATGTTAAAAAAAGAAATCCCAAAATTAAAGATATAATAAAAAGTTTTCTTACTTTAAAGAAATTTATAAAATAAATTAATCCTTTTCTTTTAACTATCTCTATTTTATAAGTAGTTTTAAGTTTCTTTAACTTTTCATAATCTTCTTCTAATACTTCTATAATAATATAATCTCTACTACTTTTTATCTTTCTAAAACAAATATTAAATCTAACTAAAAGCATTATAAAAGTATCTATTCTTTTACCTGTAATTTTTAATATATATCTACTCATCTTTTATCTCTAAACTCTCTAAATTTCCTATTATTAATATTTCTTTATCTGCAAGTTTATTTAAAGAAAATTCTCTGCCTATTAAAGATACTTTTTTATCATTAGTTTTAATAGTTATCTTAGAACTACCTAAAGAAATAATTCTTTTGTAATTACAAATATGTATTTTATTATCATAAATATCAATATGAAATAAAGAAGGATCAAGAAAATTACGTAATTTATCACTTAACATAGCTTTCACCTAATAAAGTGTATGATATTTACAAAGAAAAAAGAAACTAAATTAATTAGTCTCTTTCTCTTCTTCTTTTACGTTCATTCTTACGAGCATTCTTAATAGCTTCTTTCTTAGCCTTTCTTCTTCTAACTCCTGGTTTATCATAAGCATCGTGTTTTTTCGCTTCAGAAGGGACACCACTTTTTGCAAGCTTTTGTTTATATCTTTTAATAGCATAATCTAGATTACCATTTTTAACTTGAACTTGTGCCATAACTACTATCCCTCCCTTCGCTTTTTTCTACAACTGATTATAACACCTTAAAGCTTGATATACAACATTTTTTTACGTTTTTTTACGAATTTAGAGCAAAGAAGTTAACATTTCTCCTAAAAATATTCCAAAATTATAGACTAAGATAACAAATAAAGTCTCTAAAATAACAAATGATATTTTTTTAAAAATACTTTTTAATCTAAGGGACAAGTATTACCACTTCCTATTCTTCTAATAGATGAACCTAACTTTCTTCCTGCTGATATTAAAATATCAATTAAATCACCAATATAGTTAATCATAGAACTAGTTAGGCTACTACTTCCTCCCTTTATATTCTTTAATTCTTTATTATTTAACCTTTTCATTATTCACCTCCACATGGTTCTGGATTAGTAATACCACTAATAACACCTACTAAGAAAGCAACTAAAGCAGATATACCTATCACTAACCCTAATGATGCTTCTCCACCTTTAATATTCTTTAATTCCTTATTTGTCAATTTTTTCATTTTTCCCTCCAACAATCAATAATCAAACTAAATAAAGTTCTTTTAGTATCTTGAATTATTATAGTCTCTATATTATTAGTAGTTTTTAATTTCTTAGAAAATTCTAAAGTAAAGATAATATTTTTATCTACTTTATTAAAGTCTTTAATTTTATAAGTATATTTATCATCATTAAAATATAAATAACTATTATCAAAAAATAAATTCTTAGAAGCTTTATCTACAATTACTTGATAAATATAATCTGTATCTTTAATAATAGAGTAAGATTTATAAGTCCATATTTTAAATCTTAAAAGATAATATAAAAATAATATAATTAAAATTAATATAAAGAATGTAAAAAAATTAAGTAAATTATTTCTATTAAAATTTCTCATAACATTTCCCCTTATCTAGATAAAAGATTCTATTAAATAAATTTTTATTTGTAAGACGATGAGAAATATAAATAACAATTTTATCTTTATAATATTTTAAAATATTTTCTAATATCTCTTTTTCTAATTTAGTATCTACATTACTAAGACATTCATCTAAAATTAAAACTTCACTAGGTTTAAACAACCCCTGTGCTAGACTTATTCTACTTCTTTCTCCTTTACTTAAATTTTCACCATTATCATAAATAACTGTATCTAAATCATAATTTTTATCGTGTAATAATTTATTGACACCAGTCATTTTTAAGAGTTGATCTAAATTAATAAATGGTTTTCTATCAAGATAAATGTTATCTTTTAAATTACCATTACTTAACATTTCATCATTTGGTATATAAGTAATTAAATTTCTAAGATCTGCTAAATTATAATGTGTTATATCTATATTACCTATTTTAATGTGATTATAATTAACTGGTAAATATCTACCTAATAGTTTTACTAAAGTACTTTTACCACTTCCAGAATTTCCATATATAAATACTTTATCTTTAGAATTTATCTTAATATTAATATTATCTAATATAAGATTATCAGTATATTTAAAAGATAAGTTTTTAATAACAATAGATAAATTATGATTAGAATAATTATAGTTTAAAGGAAGTAATACTTCTCCTTGTAAAGAGAATATATCCTCTAATCTTTCTTTTATTTTAAAACATTCTTGGTATTTAAAAACTACTAAAATTATCGCTTCTATATTTTTTAAGGCCATAAAGATAAAGCTTTCTATTAAAATAAAAGTAGCAAGACTAATTGTATTAGTAGTAATTAATAAAACACCTGTTACTCCTAAAATAAAAAGATAAGAAAATCCTTCAAAAAGATTAAGAATATTACTTATAAAGTATTTATATCTATTAACACTATAACTAGCTTCTATATTATTTCCCATTGCTTTTGAAAAACTTTTAGCCATTACTTTCTCTAAGTTTAAACCCTTAATTTTTTCATTATTATTAATTACTTGTTGAACTTTATTATCATATTTATTTTTCGTTTGATAATACCTTTCTAAATTATAGATACTTATTTTTCTTTGTAACCATATAAATATAAATAACAAAATATTACTTATAAATAAGATTATTACCATAATACTATTTAAGTAACAAAAGAAAATATAAATAAATAATAAGATGAAAATACTATTTATAATAGTTAAAAATGATGAAATAAAATACTCTGAAAAGATATCAATATCATTAAATAAAGATATAATAACTCCCCTTTCTTTAGTTTGATAATATATATTTGGAAGTGTTAATAAGTGATTAATTAGAGTCAATTTAAGATTATAACTGAATTTGGCATTTAATTTACTTATATGTAAATTAATAATGAAAGTAAGAATATTTTTTAATATTAAGAGTATTAAAAAAGTAAATAATAGAACAAGTAAATTATATAGTGACTTATTAATAATAGAATTATTTAAGATTACTTTTAAGGAAAATAGATTTAAAAGTTCTAAACAAAGAGAAAAACAAATTAAAATAATGATAACTATTATGGTTTTCTTTCTTTTTTTGATAAGATTAGTTAAAACATTTTTAATAATATTAATTTTATTAATCTTTTTTATGTTACTAGTCTTTTCAATAAAAAGATAATTATGGGTGGTGATATTGTTAAATTCCTCTAAAGTCAACTCTTTAATTCCAATACTAGGATCTTTAATAATTATTTTTTTAGGAGTTATCTTTATAATTATTACATAATGAAATCCACCATCATTAAGTTTTAGATGAGCAATAAAAGGGGTATTTTTATTATTTATAGTTGTAATAATACCATTAACTCCATAACTATTAAATCCCAAATTTCTAGCTGCCATCATAAGTCCATACATACTACTACCTTCTTTAGTAGTGTAACTAATTTTTTCTAAATAACTTCTTGTTACATTACACTTATAATACTTTAATATTGATAATAATGAACTTACTCCACAGTCATAATTACTTTGCTGAAATTCTAATTTTAATCTTTTTATTATTAACACCTCCTACTATAATAATTAACAATAACTTTTTTTTTGCTCTAAAAATTATTTTATTTATCAGTTATCTTGACAAATCTCTTTATATTTCAATGACTGTAATAAAATAAGGTTAAGGTGGTAAAGATGCAGTTTGGGAAAATTAGAGATTTAAGAGAAGATCATGATTTAAAACAATATCAAGTTGCTAAATTTCTAGGTGTTAAAAGAACCACTTATGCAATGTGGGAATTAGGCGATGTCAACTTTCCAATTGAAAAAGTAGTTAAACTAGCCAAGTTTTTCCATACTAATGTTGAATATATGCTAGAATTAACTCCAGATAAAAGAGAATTTATTTATGATAAAGATATAACAAAAGAATTTATTGGACAACAGTTAAAAAGATATCGCTTAAAATTAAAGAAAACACAAAAAGAATTTGCAGATGTTTTAAATATTAGACAATCAAGTTATTCATATTATGAAGATGGTAAGACAAGAATACCAACAAACAAGTTAGTTATTCTTACTAAGAAATACCATATTCCATTAAATTTAATTTGTGGTGGTAAGAGAAAAGAAAATATAACTATAAAAATGTAAAAAAAGCATGTCAATAACTTTTGAAAATGTCTCAAAAAAAGTTAAACATTAGCGGGAAAATT
>CAMMTE010000010.1:0-18091 GCA_946499755.1 uncultured Mycoplasmatota bacterium | reverse complement strand
AATTTTCTCTTCTAGCATAAAACCACCTTTTTATATTATACTATAATACTTTTGATAATTACATATAATTTTGTAAATAATTTTTCTACCATAGGTCTACTAATAATATAACTAGGTTTATTCTTCTCTATATTTTTAACAACATCTTTAACTAAATCACTATAATCATACTTTTCTATTAGACTAAAAAATATCTTTTGATATTTAGTCATCTTTAAAGCTTTAGATTTTATTAGATAATTATCTAACTCTTTATTTTCTATCATCAAATCATTAAAACCTGTATAATAGGCTCCTGGCAAGATTAAAGATATACTAACATCAAGTTTTTGATATAAGAGTTCTAATCTAAGAGTATTAGCAAGATTAACTAAATAGCTTTTACTTGCTGTATAAGTAGATAAATATGGTAATGGAAGAAATGCTGCAAGCGAGGAAGTAAGAAATATTTTACCTGACCTTTTATGATAATAACAATATCTTAAATAATCTTGTATTAATCTAAAATTACCCTTTATATTAACATCAAGAACTTCATTAAATCTTTCCCTAGATATTTCTAAAATACTACCACCATTTCCAATAGATGCCTGTAATACTAAACAATCTAGATTAAGACTTTCTATTAATTTAGAATTATCTTTAACTAAATCTAACTCTATAGGAAACATAATAATCTTTTCTGAATTAATTTTCTCATATAAACTCTTAACCTCTTCTTTAGTTTTACATCCTGCATAAACAATATGACCTCTTTTAGCAAGTAATTTTGCAATGTTATAACCAATATTACTTCTAGCACCAGTTATTAATATATTCATCTTTATCACCATTATTAATATAACCAAAAAGACCTCTATTATTTAGAAGTCTTCTTACTTATAACAAAGGATACACCTTTTTTTTCGTTTTTAACTTTAATATCATAGTTCATTAGTAATAAGGTTTTCTTGACTATTGAAAGTCCTAATCCAAATTCACCCTTAATACCTTTTCGGAACGGAGTAAAGATTCCTTCAAGGAGAGTATCTTCAATATTAGGACCATCATTATATAAGGTTAAACGGTTATTTTTTATAGTTATTTTAATTGTAGATTTTGCATATCGCATAAAGTTAGCTAGGATATTATCTATAACAGTTTCGAAGTAATCATAAGTACCATAGAATTTGCTAAACTTATCATAACTTACAACAAATTTAACATCTTTTCTTCTAAACTTAAATTCTTTAATCGCAGTATCAATAATTTTTTTAATATCCACTAACTCATAAACTACATTTTTATTTTCTTTTAAATAATCTAATTTATTCAAATAAAGAAGTGAATGAACTTTTAATTCAAGCTTTTCAGTTTGTTCACTAATAACATCTATTACAGTATTAGCATCTTCTATTTTATCATTATAAGCTTCAATATATGATTTTATTACGGTGAGAGGTGTTTTAAAATCATGTGAAATATTTTGATACATTTGATTGCGATATTCTTCTTGGTCTTTTAAAGAAATACGCATATCTTCAATAGCCATTTCTAATGAACGCATTTCATCATCTAATTGAAAACTAAGTGTATGATCATAATCATCATTGTCAATATTATCTATTTTATTCTTTAACTTTTCTATTTTTCTAACTATTAAGCTTCCCCAAAGTATTAGGATTAAAGCTATTATTAGAAAAGCTAACATAACAACGGGTAGAACAGCGCTAAGTATATCTTGTTTAGTCTTTTCAATATAAGTATCATTGGTAAGAGCTATTTTAGTAACATCATCATTATGGAGTGTATAATAATAATAAATTTGATTTTTATAAATGAATTTTCCGTAATTATCGTTAAAAGCACTCATAATATCATTAACATCTTTAAAGTCAATAATATCATGAATATTATCTGAATAAGCGACTGTATCATCTATTTTATATAGGTAAGCAATTTCGGTAGTAATTAAATCAGTATCAATATCTGATTGGACAAATTCAAGAGGTTCTCTTAAATAACTATAGATATTTCTCTCAGCAGATGGAACAATTACTTGTGGTAAGATAATAGATAATGTTAGAAAGAAAGCTAGAAAGACTACTATTATTAATATTAATAATTGATGAGATAATTTATTAAATATTTTCATAGAGATAATCTATATCCATATCCATATATAGTATTAACATTAAGTAAAGGCATTTTCTTTCTAAGTCTTCTAACTAAATCATCAACTGCTCTATCACTACCAAAGTAATCAGTTCCCCAAATAGCATTAAGAATATCTTCTCTTGAAAAACTTTTATTTATATTTTGAATTAATAACACAAGTAAATCAAATTCTAAAGTAGTAAGTTTAATATCTTTATTTTTTATATTAACAGTTCTTTTATCTAAGTCTATAGTATAATCTAAATATTGTAAGGTTTTAGTTTCATTACTTTGATATACTCGTTTTATAATATTATTAACTCTTAGAACAAGTTCTTTACTAGAATAAGGTTTAGTAATGTAATCATCGCTACCTAACTCAAGGCCTAAAATCCGATCCAAATCCTGATCTCTTGCTGATGTAAATATTACAGGCACAAGGGGATATTTTTCACGAATTGCTTTGATTACATCATAGCCATTAACATCATCTCCTAACATAATATCTAGAATCCAGACATCTACTTTATTACCAATATAACTAATAGCATCAGCTCCTTTAGTAAAGGTAACAACATCATATCCAGCTTTTTCTAGATACATTTTAACTACAGTTGCTAAATCAGTTTCATCTTCAACTAAACATATTTTATACATTAATACCACCTACCCCTAGTATATCATTTTATAAAGGTTTTGCCTATATTAACTTAGGCTATCACTCTCCCTTCTTTCTTTATTTATGTAAAAAAACTATAGTTGTAAACGTAACTCAAATCTATCTACTACATTTACCACTTCCTTTCTTTTACACATCTATCATATCAATCAAAAGTGTGAAAATTATAAAAGAATTATGGGAAATTATGGGAAATTAAAAAGAATATCTAAATATAGACATTCTTTATAGACTAGGACTCATCACGAGACGGAAAGAATCGTAGCTGAACGCATAACCATTACTAAAATAAAAGCAAAACATCCCAGAACCATCATTGCTGACATAGTAACTGCCACGCACATACCATTGGTTACTAGCATTTATCATAGTTTGATTATCTCCATAATATCCAGCCGTTTCACTTAAACCATGACTGATACACTCTTTCCCATTGCATGCTGTGCTTAGATTATTACCAGTATATTTATCATAGTATTTTGCTTCAGGCATCGTTAAGAAACCCGAACTGCCTATAGTATCATTGTAGTTCCCCATTACATATTCCCAAGCTCCTCCACTCATATCATAGATACCATATATTGTTCCAGTTGTTGAAGCACCTGTACCATTTATATTTATGTCATATGTATATTGACATCCATAATCTGTATTTCCATTACTTGGGCTTCCATAACTACATCCTGTTATATATTGATCTGATTTATTTTGATAGATTTCTTTATTCGCTCCACTAAAATTAGTATTTCCTAACTTTCCATATTTGCTTTGAGATAGATAAGCCACTACTGCCCATTCACTATTCTTCATCATATGAGTATCTACACCACTACTAAAGCCATATCTATTGCCTTCATCATTCATTTTTAAACTTACATTAAAAGCATTACTAACATTTATATTTCTCCAACTTGTTACATTTGGCTTTATCATAGCATCTAAATCTGTTGTATTGCCTCCGCCATATTCTGCACTTGGATTAGAACTACTTGTCTCAAATTTTCCTACCCAGATTCCAGAAAGCTCTTCATCCCCAAATGTAAAGGCATCTGGAATATACCAACTATTATCTTGTATTCCATCACTTACTACGTATTTAGCTGTTCCTCTATCTTTTGTATCTGTACTAACAAATTTAACATCTATCTCTCCTGGTAATGCTTGCGTTGGTGTACTATCTAAGTAATCGCCTTGTTTTCCATAATAGTTTGTTCCATCTTCACTTCCTATAGAGTATGAGTATCTTGGTATCCATACCCACATTGTCTCTATATCATCCATATTTATTACTGTTCCTACTTCTGCACTTAAATAACTTTCTCTTGTACCACTACTTACTGTTACGGCATTTGCCCATTCCCCTTTATCATAGTTATACCAGTTATTTGTACTACTATCTGCTTTTATCCAATCTTCTCCATTATATCTTACCGCTATCATATTATCATCTAATTCTGGTACATTTGATTCTATACTTATTCCATCTTTACCATAGACATTTATCTTAACACTAAATGTTAAGCCTCCTCCATCTCCCCCAGGATTATAATCTTCATCTACCCACATCCTAAGTCTATAATTATTACTTTCACTACTATTCATACTACTTGTATATAAACTCATTTCATTTGCAGGTCTTCCTGTATAACTATTACTACTTACTTCTTCATTATATGTCTCAGAACTCATTAATTCTTCTTCTGTTCCATCATCTCTTAATCTAGTTAAATATAACTTTATATTTGAACCATCTATCTTTTTATCACTTGTTGTTACATCTTTTGCACTTATTTCATAGTTTATATTTACATCTCCTACTATCTCACTACTCACTGTAAAATCAAAGTATTCTCCATTATTTAATCTTGTCTTCCCTGTTTTATCTGTTGTAGGTAGCGCTCCATTTAAGGTAATTGTATTACTTGTTTCTGTATAAGTCATAGTAATAGATCCTGTTGTTATGCTATTTAACTTAGTTCCTGATTTACTATAATTAAAGGCTGCATAACTTACTCCTATTATGGCTATTACCATTATTATTAACAATACTATTATTACTATGTTTTCTTTTTTCTTAAACATACTATTCACTCCTACTTCTATTCTTTACCAAATTATTACTTTTAATACTACAATATTTCTTCATCTATATTCCCAAGTATAAAGTATTAATGATAAGGGTATTACAAGTATCCTATCTATTAAAATTAGAATGCAAAATATAGAGGTAATGCAAGTACCTCATTTATATTTTATTATCCATAACTGTAAAATTAAGTTATAATAATTATGAAAGGAAAAGTTTATGAAAAGTATTATATCTAAAGAAATATATGAAATAACTATTAAAAATTCTAAATTTATAGGTGTTATTATACCTATAGAATCTATTAATGATGTAAAAGATAATTTAAATAAAATAAAAGAAGAGTATAAAAATGCTACTCACTATTGTTATGCTTTTAAATTAATTAATGATAAAGGCTTTAGTGATGATAGAGAGCCTAATAAGACAGCAGGTATACCTATTTTAAACGTCATTGAAGGTAATGATTTAGTTAATGTATTAGTAATAGTAATAAGATACTTTGGTGGCATTAAATTAGGCCCTGGAGGTCTTATTAGAGCCTATTCTAATACTACTAAAGAAGTTATTAATAAAAGTACTTTAGTAGATTTAATTAATGGTTATTATGCTTCTATTACTTTCTCTTATTCTTTAGAAAAAGAAATTAATTATATATTAAGAAACAGTATTATTAAAGATAAAATATATAAAGAAGACTGTACTTATATAATAGAAGTAACTAAAGATGTATTAGATAATATTAAACCTATAGTAACTATTAATAATATAGAAGAAAAAATAATTCCTAAACTTAACTAGGAATTATTTTTAATTACATTTTAATCTTTATACCAACGATATAGTTTTATACTAAATGACACACCATGTCAATAGTAAGTGTGTCATTTAGTTTAATTTTATCATTGTTAAGAATTATTTTTAATTATATTTATATTATTACTACTAGTTTTAATAGTAACTTTATAATGATTTAATTTATCATAATTATAAACTTTCTTATCTTTAAAATCATCACTTATTTCATCTAATATCTTATTAAAACTAAGTTCTATAGGACTATCTTCGTATATTGCTAATTTCTTATTATAAAGATCTATTTTTATATTTCTTTCTATTAGATAATCATAATAAGTAACAGTTATTTCTACTTTATCTGTTAGGCTATCATCTATAACATATTCTATATCACTATAATAATCATCATAGATAGTTAACTCACTATTCATATCAACTGTCTCTTTAATCTCTTTAGTTTTAACATCATTAGGTAGACTATCAACATATGTAATAGAAAAGAAATTAAAAGCAAAGATAATAGAACCAATAATAATTATTATTAATGATATAAGTAATGTAATCATTATTCTTTTATAATTATTTTTATGATTAATAACAAAGTTTAAAGGTACTTCAAAACATATTGCACTAATTATTAAGCATGCTACTACCCATAAAAGAATACCTAATAAAGGAAGTCCTTTTATAACAAATAATACTAGAAAACCTAACATAACAGCAAATACTACTATACAGATAAGTGGTACTATAAGAAAACATACTACAAAGAATTTAATAATATAGATAATTATTTTAGCAAGTGTCCTAGTTAGTGAATTACTACTATTATTATCTTTAATAATAACTTTCTCTACTTCTTCTACTCTTTTCTCTTTTTCCTTTACTACTATCTCTTTATCAGTATCTTCTTTAATTTTAATCCTATCTAAATATTTTATCTTTAAAACATAAATAAATATAACTATAGAAAATACACTATATAATATATCTACTATTAACTTAAATATATTATTTAAAGTAGGTCCTATATAACCTATATCATATAAAAGACCATTACCTATTAAACTTTCAATTAGTTCTTTAGGAATAGTACCTATCAATATAATTAATATTAAAATAAATATTGTTACTAAAAACTCTATTATTTCTTTAAAACTCATACTTTCAAATAAACAAACTATTTTCTTCATTAAAGTATTAAACTTATCTAAGATATCTTTAGTATTAATAGAACTCTCTTTATCAAGACTATCTATATCTACATCTTTATTTACTAAAGTATCCATATCTACATTAAATATCTTACATATAGATATTAACTTATCCATCTCTGGATAACTCGCTCCACTTTCCCATTTAGAAACAGATTGTCTAGTAACATCTAACTTTTCAGCTAGGGCTTCTTGACTCATATTTTCTCTTTTTCTTAACTTTTGCAAATTACTAGCAAAAAACATTTTTCTCACCTCAGTCTAAATGTATCAAAATATTTAGTTGCATCCTACCAATTTTCAGTTAATTAATGTTAATTTTCAGTTGCGGTCTAAAAAAGACTAGTTTTTCTAGTCTCTAGGTACCCAAGATACAATAGTATCTAAATCATGGTATCCCACTTCTTTTTTTACTAAAGTACCATTTCTATATACTTCCATAGTTGGTACACTCATAATACCATGACTTCTTGTTAAAGTATCAAACTGATCTATATCTACTTTAACTACTTTTATTCTTGGAAATTTCTCTGCTATTTCTTCTAGTACTGGACTTAACATTTTACAAGGTCCACACCAAGTAGCAAAGAAATCAACTATTACATCTCCTTCTTTAATTAAATTTTCAAAATCATCTGTATCTTCTAAATAAATCATAACTATCCCTCCCTATAATTATTAATAACATTATCTAAACCACTAATAGTATCTAATTTACCAGTTTCTTTAACATTATCCATAAAATCTGTGCTTACTACTTTATATTTTAACATAATATCAATTACTTTTAAATCATTAGTATTTCTATCATCATTACTAGATAAACTAAGTACATCATCAATCGCATAATTTAATCCCCCTAAACAGTCTTTTAGCACTGGTGTATCATTAACAATAAACTGTCTTACACCTGAAGACATAAATAGTTCACTTCCACTCATAGGTATAGCAACAACATTTAAAATAATAAACATTAAGATATAACCTTCTAATAGTCCTACTACAAATCCTAATAATTTATTAGGTAAAGCAAGAATAATTGTGGCATTAATAATTTTACTAAATATACCTGTAACATCTATTAATATTTGTAATATTAATCTTAATACTATAACTATTAATAGAAATGCTATTAATTGATAGAAAATAATGTTTAAACTAACTAAATTACCTAAAGGTATTTTAAAATTAAAGAATGGTAAATATGTACAGAAAAAACTAGCTAGAGGATCTTTTAAGAAAAATGCTATTGCAAAGACAACTATCGTGCCTACAATTACCACTAATTCTTTTAAAATTCCCCTTTTACTTCCTAAAACTCCACATAGTAGTATTAATAAAACAATAACTACACTAAATATATTAGGACTCATAATATCACACTCCTATATTTATTATAAACTATTTTTTTAAACTATGCTATAATATTTTGTAAGAGGTGTAAAGTATGAACGTAGTTATTAAAGTAAATGATGAAGTTAAGAGAAAGATGATTGAATATTATAAGGATAAAATGCGTGATAAAAAAATCCCTTATGTAGTCTTTCAAGCGAAAGATGAAGATACTGTTATTACGATGTATGAATCAGGTAAAGTTATGTTTCAAGGTACAAGTGCCGATGTAGATGCTAATCTGTGGGGTACTATATTAAGTAATACAAAAGAAGAAAAAGAAAAACAGAAAGAAAAGGATTCTATATATCATAATTGTTCTTCTGTTGGAAGTGACGAGGTAGGAACAGGAGACTATTTTGGTCCCATTGTCGTAACGGCAACATATGTAAGTAAGGATAATGTAAAATACTTAGAAGATTTAGGAATAAGAGATTCTAAAAAATTAACTGATGACTTTATTTTAAAAGTAACTCCAGAACTTATTAAAAAGATTCCTTATCGTAGTTTAATTTTAACTAATAAAGAATATAATGAAAAGTATAGCAAAGATATTAATATGAATAAGATTAAAGCCATTATGCATAACAAAGTACTTTATCAGATAATGCAAGATTTAAAGCCAGAAGTTGACTATATTATTGTCGATGAATTTGCAAGAGAAGCTAGATACTATGACTATATTAAAGATGTTCCTAATGTTCAAAGAGGTATTACTTTTGTTCAAAAGGCAGAAGATAAGAATTTAGCAGTTGGAGCAGCATCTATTATTAGTAGATATATATTTCTAAAAGAGTTTGACAAGTTATGCGATGAGGTAGGATTACCTCTTCCTAAAGGAGCAGGTCCTGAAGTTGATAAAGTTGGTGAAGAATTAGTTAATAAGTATGGAGAAGAAAAGTTAAAAGATGTAGCAAAGTATAATTTTAGAAATACAGGGAGAATATTAAAAACTCTTATATTTTAAATATTAATTAAATAACACATAGAATCAAATCTATGTGTTATTTATTTCTAATCCAAATATACATTTATCATATAGAAAAGGAATTATCTTATCTTTATTGCCAGTATTATAATATTCTGTTAATAGTTTATTAAATTCCTTGATATCTTCTTCTTTAACAGAAATAATACCACAGCCATTACTTATAAGAAGTTTGTTAGCAACTAAGATAGCAGTTCTTTTATTACCATCCCAAAATATTTGACTTCTCATTAAATAAAGCATAAGGTTTAAACTTCTACCAGTTATATTCTCTTCTTTTAAAATCTCGTTTATATTTGTAATAACATCTTCTCTATTAGGAATATCAGGAATATAATCTACTCCATTTATACCAACTTTACTGTTCTTAAAACACCCCATTCTAAAGATTCATTTCTTGACACAAAAGAATTTACTTTGCATATAAAATCAAGTGTAATATCAGTATCTATATTAGAAAGAGTAAAATTCCAAGCATCTCTTAAATTTAAAATGCAATTTGTTTCATCTAATCGTAAACTAGGAACATTTACTCCTTCTAAAACTTTCTTAGTATCTTCATAAGCTATATTAATTCCTTCAAGTCTAGCACTATTATAAATGTTAGAAAAAAGCTTTTTTCTAGCTGAAAATATATTTTGTTCTTTTTCTAAATGATATTTATCATACATATAAACCACTTCTTTTTTGATTCTATAATTTCTTTTTGTCTTTTTAGTTCCTCTTCCAATAATTCTGTAACCAAATTTTCTTCGTTCTTCTTTCTTTCGAGAATATCTATTTTTCCTCCATTTTTAAATCACGCTAATTTTGATGATTGTAATAAACTTTCTCTTTAGAATAAATATCAACATCTACTATTTTACCTTTATTTTCTTCTTCTTTAAAAAATGGTAAATATTTTTCTAAATACTCTATTTGTTTTTCGCTACATAATTCAGGTAAATAAAAACCATACCCTACTTTAAAATTTAATATTGAAATATAAGAAATAGAAGCAAGAGATAAAGCTGCAGTCTCATCAGTAGATAATGAAATATCAAGATTTTTAACATTAGCAAATTTTCTAAAACTATCTAAATGAACATATCCAAATTTAAATTTATCACTCCAAACTTCTTCACCATTTTCATCAATAATTTTTAAAAGAAAATTATCCATAAACAACCTCCTAAAACTCACAGTTACCTGGTGTCCTTGGGAAAGGTATAACATCTCTAATATTTTCAACTCCAGTTAAATAAATTAATAAACGTTCAAATCCCATACCAAAGCCTGAATGAACACAACCACCATATTTTCTTAAGTCTAAATACCACTCTAATCCTTCTTCTTTCATACCTAACTCATCCATACGTTGTTTTAATTTAGTATAGTTAGCCTCTCTTTCAGATCCACCCATTAGCTCTCCTGCTCCAGGAACTTCAAGATCAACTCCTCTAACAGTTTTACCATCTTCATTTAATTTCATATAGAAAGCTTTAATATCTTTAGGCCAATCTTTAATAAATACCGGACCATTAAAATATTCTGTAATATATTTCTCATGTTCTTTAGCAATATCTTCTCCATATTCTGGAGTAAATTCAAACTTAACTTTAGCATCTTTTAATATTGTAATTACTTCTTCATGAGTAACCCTTGTAAACTTACTATTAATTAGCTTAGTTAATTTATCAATTAAGCCCTTTTCAACAAATTTATCTAAAAATTCCATTTCCTCTTTACAATTATCTAATACGTATTTAACTATATATTTAAGCATATCTTCTTCAATATCCATAAGTTCATCTATATCACAAAAAGCAATCTCTGGTTCTATCATCCAAAACTCACTAGCATGAACTTTAGTATTAGAATCTTCTGCTCTAAAAGTAGGACCAAAAGTATAAACTTTTTTATAAGCCATTGCAAAAGCTTCCGCTTCAAGTTGTCCTGTAACAGTAAGTCCTACTTTTTTACTAAAGAAGTCATCATTAAAGTTAACATTTCCTTCTTCAGTTATAGGAATATTTTTAAGATCCATTGTTGTAACCTGAAACATTTCACCTGCACCTTCACCATCATTTGCAGTTAAAAGTGGAGTTTGGACATAAACATAACCTCTTTCTTGAAAATATTTATGAATAGCATAACTAGCTACACTTCTAACTCTAAATACAGCTTGAAATAAATTAGTTCTAACCCTTAAATGTGCAACTTCTCTTAAAAATTCACGAGAATGCTTTTTAGGTTGTATAGGATAGTCTTCTGGACACTCTCCTAATAATACTACTTCTTGAGCTTGTATTTCAAAAGGTTGCCCTTCTTTAGGTGATTTAACAACTAACCCAACTACTTTAATAGCACTTCCAACATGATATTTTTGTATCTCTTCAAAACTATCTAACTTATTATCATAAACAACTTGTATATGTTTAAAACAAGTACCATCAGAAAAATCTATAAAACCAAATTCTTTTTGTTTACGATGATTTCTAATCCACCCTTCTAAAGTTACTTCTTTATCCATATATTCATCGATTTTCTCATATAATTCTTTTGCATCAATTACCATAATTATTCCTCCTTCTAAAATAATATAAAAAGACTCCATCCATAAGGGACGAAGTCTTTTCCGCGGTACCACCCAAATTATCATATTAAATGATCACTTTATAAGATAACGGTTTAACCGGCTTAGTCTACTTAATTTCTTTAAGCGCTCCTGAATGTTATTCACTATTCACACTTTACTTGTTTACACCTTCCACAAGCTCTCTATAAAAGTTATAAATAGTTACTTCTTTCAATCAACACTTTAAATATAATTAAATTCTACTATTAATATTTATCATTGTCAAATATTTTATACTATTTTTTTACTTTAGTTATACCTAATTTATTAGCAGCAAAGACTTTTATCTCTTCAATATCAGTAGTATAGTTACTAAATGGTAAAGACTCTAGTATTACATCTTGATATTCTTTATACCTAGAATCAAGTATTGAAACAATACCTCTATCTGTAGAACTTCTAATAAGTCTTCCTGCTCCCTGTTTTAATTTAATTATCATTTCTGGTAAATATACTTCTCTAAAACCATTAGAGAAATGACTAGCTTTTTCTTCTATAATAGGATTAACTACTGGGAAAGGTAACTTAGTAATAATAACATTTTCTAAGGCCTCTCCCTTTATATCTATTCCTTCAAAGAAAGAACCTGTTGCAAATAATACAGAATGTTCATCTTCCTTAAATCTTGTCTTTAAAGTATCTGCACTAACATCATCAGTCTGTAACATAATATTAAAGTCATGATTATTCATGGTAACTTTACTATATACTCTTTTCATATCTTCTTTTGATGTAAATAGTACTAAACTTCTACCTTCAGTAATATTAATTAATTCATCTACTTTAGTGGCAAGAGTTTCTAAATATAGTTCTCTATCCGAACTCTTAGGAGATATGCAATCATTACATAAATATAAAAGAGCATTATTATCATAATCAAAAGGAGACTCGCCAGGATATTCTTTAATAATTGGAACACCATTTATTCTATTAAGTCCTAAGTTATTAGCAAAATAGTTATAATCTCCATCTCCTGTAGTCATAGTAGCAGAAGTAAATATTTTACCATAATTATTATTACTTAAAAGCCTAGAAGCTTCCTTATATATAGCTTTTCTAACATATTCTAAGGTTATATGATCTTTAGTATGAGGAAGAAAACTTACCCAATATATATTTTCACTATTATCACTTATCAAGTCCTTAAATACACTAACATAGTCTTTTAATGTATTGATAGAACCAATTAATCTTTTATCTAAATATTTATAATTATTCGCTTCTATAATAAGTCTGTCTAGTCTAGTAGTTAAATTAACTATTTCTTCTTTTAAAGAAGAAGATACATCAAACCCACTAGTTTCTTCATCAAAAACTTCTATATTTTCTTTAGCATTTTTACGATATTTATATTTAGCTTTCGTACTTATCATTCTAAATACTTTATTCAAAGATTCTATAATAGGATTATTTTCATAACCATCAAGACTATCATCATCGCTTATCATAAACTCTATTTTTAATATTAAAGCTTCTAATTTACTTTTAGAAATACTATTCTTGTATGAATTTCTAATCTTTTCTTCCAAGTTATGAGCTTCATCTACCACTAATATAGAAGGGTCTTGTAAAATTAAATCATTGTTATCTCTTTTTAATGATTCTATTAATAAATCATGATTACATATAACATATTTAGATTCTGGCCATTTTTCACGTTTTAAAATATATTCACAATTTCTTTTATATATACAACTATTACAATTAACATTGTTAATATTTATTCTTTTCCAAACATAACTTGATATATCTTGATACTCTTCCTTATCAATATGACCATTGCTTACTTTCTTCTCTAATTCTTTTAAATTTTTATCTTCATTATGATATCTAATATAATCTTCAAGACGTTTTTTACAAATAAAGTTATTGCGGCCTTTAGCAATTGTAATAGGAATATCTACTCCCAACATTTTAGATAACTTCTCTATTTCTGTTTTTAATTGTTCTTGTAGAGCAATAGAAGAAGTAGATATTAAAAATCCTTTAAAATTATCTTTATCTTTACTAGCATATAACAAAGGTACTAAATAACCCCAAGATTTACCACTACCTACTCCTGCTTCCATTAATAATATTTCTTTATTTTTAATAGCATCTACTATATCTAAAGCCATAGTATGTTGAACAGGACGATATTCTAATGTTTCATTATTATGTAAATTTTCAAAAAAGGAATCTACTTCTTCATATAATTTAGGATCAAAGCTAACTTTTTCTTTCCAAATACTCATAACCAAACCACCCCTCTTAAGTAGTGTTATTATACCATATTTTAGACTAAAAGTAAAGAAAAAGATGCTTGCATTAAAGTTACTTATATGATAAGATGTATATGTAAGAAAAATTTTCATACAATATAAAATGAGGGAAATACTTAACATTAGCTGAGTTGAGTACTTGCCCCAAATTGTTTTGGTTTTAGTACTTAATCTTGCGATTAAGTACTTTTCTTATTTTGTATTTACTTTACGAAAAGCAAGGCGATTAATAAGAAGATAATTGTGATTAAAGCAGTAACTAAAAAGTCTATTTTTCTCATAATATCAAGCCCATCCTTATTTAGAGTAGGCAAGTACCCAATTGTTAAGTTTTCCCTATAAATATAGTATCATATTAATTTTTAGATAGTAATTAAAAAGTTACGAATTTTCGTAACTTTTTCTCTATAAATTTAATCATTATTTTTAGTAAATCTTGTAAATCTATCTATCTCGCTATCATCTAAATCTGTTTTAGATAAAGATTCAAATAATTTCTTTTGGTCTCTTGATAACTTCTTAGGAGTAACCACTTTAAAGATAACATACATATCTCCTGTCTTTCTACTAGTAGAGTCTTTAATACCTTTACCTTTAAGTCTTTGCTTATCTCCACTATCAGTACCTCCTGGTATAGTTAATTTAACATTACCATAGATTGTAGGTATTTCTTTTTTACAACCAAGTACTGCTTCAGCCATATTAATAGGTACTTCTAGATAAATATCAAGGCCATCTCTTTCATAATATTTATGTTCTTTAATATGGAACTCTAAGTATAAATCACCTGATGAACCACCATTTTCTCCAGCATGACCTCTACCTGGTACTCTTAGTCTTTCACCATTATCAATACCACTAGGTACACTTACAGTGATAGTTTTATGAGATTTAACTTGTCCTTTACCACGACATTTGCTACAAACTTCTTTATAGGTCTTACCTTTACCATTACATTCTGGACAAATTGCTTTAGTCATGAATGAACCAAGGATTGTTCTTTGTTCACTAGTAATAGTTCCACTACCATGACATCTTTTACAAGTCTCTTCGTGGGAGCCACCTTTACCATCACATTTATCACACTCTGTAACTACATCTAGGTCAAAATCTTTCTCACAGCCATAGATAGCTTCTTCAAAAGAAAGTTCTACTTGCATTAAGATATCACTACCTCTTCTTGCTCTACTACCACGACTTCTACTACTAGAGCCACCAAAACCAAAGCCACCACCGAACAAGTCATCAAAGATATCTCCTAAATCACTCGCATCAAAGCCAAATCCTGCTCCATTAAAACCACCAAAACCAGCTCCTCCTGATGCTCCAGGACCATTTACACCAGCATGACCAAATTGGTCATACTGACGACGTTTATTATCATCACTAAGCACAGAATATGCTTCTTGCACTTCTTTAAACTTCTCTTCCGCATTTTCTTCTTTACTTATATCTGGATGATATTTCTTAGCAAGCTTTCTAAAAGCACTTTTTATCTCGTCTTTAGTAGCATTCTTAGAAACACCTAACACTTCATAATAGTCTCTTTTAGTTGCCATATACTACACCTTCCTTCTAATATAGACTTTCTAACATAGAAATTAATTTATCAAAATAGATAATAGCATTTTTATATATATTTTCATCCTCTAAGGATATTCCTAACCTCTTAAAAGCATCAAGTGGATAAATATCAGAACCAATACATAAGAATTTTAAGTATTTGTCTAAAGTTTCTTTATCACCTTCTGTAATTTTAGAAGCAAAGTATGATGCCACACTTACACAAATGGCATAATTATAAAGGTAAAAATTACTATAATAATGACTTCTAAATATCCAACTTCCTTTAGCATAAGGGCTTAATTTAACAGTATCACCATAATAATATTTTAAAGACTCTTTGCATATTTCATTCATATATTCTTTAGTTAATGTTCCTCCATTATGAACTTTATCATGCATTAGTCTTTCCATATCTCCTTCTCTAACCGCCCCAAACAAATTACTAGCGATTACGTTTAAAGAGTTTTCAAGGGCTAGAACCTTCTCTTCTTTATCTTTAGCATTGTTAAAGATATAGTTTGATAATAAGAATTCATTAGTTAGAGATGCTACTTCTCCCATAATAATAGCATTATGACAATATTGTATAGGATTATTCTCACTAATAAATTGATGATTAATATGATGACCTGTTTCATGGGCGATAGTAGATAAAGACTCTAAATCATAATGATAACTCATAAGAATACGTGAATCACATGAAGGAATACTTAAATTATAGCCGCCACTACACTTACCAGGATAACCACAGAAATCAATATTACGATTTTTAATAAGTTTATCATACTTTCTAATATATTTTTCTCCTAAAGGTTTTAAGGCTTCTCTTACGGTTTTAATACCTTCAGGAATACTGTATTCTTTTTTAGAATTACTTAATTTAGCTTTTAAATCATAATTATACAAAGTATCAAGTTTAAGTATTTTCTTTCTTAGTTTAAAATATCTTTGTAAAGTACTAACTCTTTCTCTTGTTGTTTTAGACAAGACATCAAAGATATTTTTATTAAGATTATCTTCAAAAAGACGAGCTTCAAAACTATCATTAAAGTGATAGATATTTGCAAGTGTATCTTCTAATTTAACATAACTATTAAGTAGTTCGGCAGAAGTACTGCCATATTCTAAAGCTTTCTTAGCAAGTTTAGTATTCGCTTCTTTTCTAGTTTCTCTATTATCACTTGATTGTAAAAATCTAGAATTAGTTGTCGATAGAGTTACTTTCTTACCATCTTTAAGAGTTACTTTACCATAATTATGCTCCATATTTAGTAAGGTAGAAGACATATCAGAGAAGTTATTAGTAGCCATTACTAAGGAATTAACAATTCTTTCTTCATTTTCATTTAAGGTATGTTCTTTATTTCTATAAATATCTTGTAAGTAAGCTCTATACTCTTCTAGTTTATTATTTTCTTTAAATAAGTTTTCAAATTCATCTTTAGATAGTTTTAATAGTTCTGGTTCAAAGAAACTATTTACATTGTTAATTTTTGCAACTGCATCTTTACTTTTAGCAAGCATTTCAAGATTTTCTTTCTTACCTAACTCTTCATCATTCTTTAACCAAGCATAGGCATCCATCTTCTCAATAATAGTTTCTACTTCTCTTAATTTAATTAAATAGTCATACAGTCTATTAGCATCTTTAGTACAACCTTTATAGTCATTAAAGATATCTATCTTACTATCTACTTCTTCACTTGCTTTAAAAAATGTCTCATTACTTTCAAAAAACTCACTTAAATCCCATTTATACTGTTCTTCTACTTCGCTTCTATTTTTATATTCTTTCATATTTAGCCCTTTCTATTATCTTTTTATCAGAGAAAAGTTCTAGTTACCTAGAACTTTTAATTTTTCTACTTCTCTTCAAAGTCTGCATCTTTTACATCATCTTTTTTATCTGATGTATCACTACTATTATCTGCGCTAGCATTACTATTTGCTTGATTTTCTTTTTGAACGTTTTCATAAACTTTAGTTGCAAGTGCCATAGCTTTCTCTTGTAGTTTATCTTTCTTAGCTTTAATATCGTCTAAGTCATTTTTAGATAAAGCTTCTCTTAAGTCTTTAATTAAGTCTTCTGCTTCTTCCTTTTCTTTCTTATCAACTTTATCTCCTAAGTCTTTTAATGATTTCTCAGTTTGGAATACAAGTTGTTCAGCTTCATTCTTAAGATCAGCTTCTTCTTTACGTTTCTTATCAGCTTCTTTATTTTCTTCAGCTTCTTTTCTCATTCTTTCAATCTCTTCATCAGATAGATTTGTAGATGAAGTAATAGTAATAGATTGCTCTTTATTAGTACCAAGGTCTTTGGCAGTAACATTAACAATACCATTAGCATCTATATC
>CAMMTE010000009.1:0-18432 GCA_946499755.1 uncultured Mycoplasmatota bacterium | reverse complement strand
TGGTGCCTAAGGCCGGACTTGAACCGGCACGAGGTATAACCCTCGCAGGATTTTAAGTCCTGTGCGTCTACCAATTCCGCCACTCAGGCACATATAAATGGTGACCCGCATGAGATTCGAACTCATGACCCTTTGATTAAAAGTCAAATGCTCTACCGACTGAGCTAGCGGATCAACTACAAATTAGATGGTTGCCTCGGTTAGATTCGAACTAACGCATGTCAGAGTCAAAGTCTGATGCCTTACCACTTGGCTACGAGGCAATAACAAATGAATATAAACTATGGTGGAGAGAGATGGATTCGAACCATCGAACCCGAAGGAACAGATTTACAGTCTGTCGCGTTTAGCCACTTCGCTATCTCTCCGACATAATAAAATGGTGCCGAAAACAGGAATCGAACCCGTAACCTACTGATTACAAATCAGTTGCTCTACCAATTGAGCTATTTCGGCAACAAATAATAAATGGTGGGCGATATAGGACTCGAACCTATGACCCCTTGCTTGTAAGGCAAGTGCTCTAACCAACTGAGCTAATCGCCCATAAACCGTTTGACGAAATTAAATATACCAGTTAATTCGAAGAATGTCAATAATATTTGCGATTTTTTTTTATTTTTTTGATGTAGTTAATTCTTTTGCAATCCAATAATCTAAATGTAAGGCTAAATTTTTAAAGCCACTAGGTGTTTCTTTTATCTTACTATCATGACGATTAGTAATACGATAATCTAGTTTTTTTATACTTAATTTAAACATTCCTTCATCAATTTTCTTTAAAACTCTTACTCTAATTAATTCATTTAATTCAACATATTTGTGTAAATCTTCAATGTATTTATCATCAATCTCAGAAATATGAATTAAACCATTATTGATCTTATCTAATTTAACAAATATTCCATAATCTTTTATACCTGTTACTGTTCCAAGTACAATATCATTCTCCTTATAATTTTTTATCATATATTTAACCTCTAGAAGTATTATAACAGATATTTTTATCTTATTCAACCTTTACATTTGTTGACAAACTAGATATAATTAATTCGGTGATATTATGGAAAATAACGAAGTAATTACAAAAGTAAAAGAAATTATTGAAGAATTAAAACCTTTCTTAATCAGTGATGGTGGCACTTTAGAGTTTATTGATTATAAAGATGGGATTGTTTATGTAAAATTAGGAGGAGCATGTGAAGGTTGTGCATTCTTAGATATTACTTTAAAAGATGGTATTGAACAGATGATTATGAATGAAATACCTGAGGTAAAAGAAGTAAGAAATGTTAATTAAGTTCTAACCAGTCTATTTTTATAATAGACTTTTTTTTATTTATATAATTATAAATATACTTAAGGAACTCTTGATATTCATCCGCTCTATTTAATATTTTAATAATTTCTTTTTCCTTAGTATATCCATTTACAATATCTTCATAGATATCAAAATAAAAGCTAGGAAATAATAGTCTTGCTATTAATAAAGAGTATTGATAAATACTAAAATTAAGATTATCCAATAACTCTTCAATAACCTCATAACTATAAGTATCTTCTATAAAAATATATTTTAAATACTCCCCTACATCTCTAGCTCTATGATCTATAACCAAATTTAAAGGATTAAAAAAGCTGATATCCCTTAGATTTACTCTTCTTCTCGATATTACTAAAATATCATTATATTCTTTTGTAAGATAATGATTAACAGCATAAAAATATGCAATAGCATTTTCTCCTAAACCAATAAAATCATCTAGACTTTTATAAAGAATGGGATATTTTACTTTAATATAGTCTTTTTGATATTCAAAATAATCTATTTTACTAGTCCAAAGTTTATCCCAATTACTGTGATTTAATGTTCTTAGTTTTAACATTTCTCCATTACAATATAAGGGATTATATAAATCTTCTAAGGAAAATTTAACATTTTTATTACAGCTTAAAAGAATATAATATTGATTATTAATAAAACTTATAGGTGAGTTATTAAGATTATAGATTATTTGCATAATTTTAGTATTAATAAGCATTCTATTAAGACTTATTACTTCATTAATATAATCCATAGGTTTATTAATAGAAATAACGTAATATAAGTAATTATTATCTTCAAAATAATAGTATTTTTTAGTTTTAATTAACTTTGTAATATTAACTTGATAATAGTAAAAAAGAGCATTTTTCATATTCAAAACCTCAGTTAATTATATGAAAAAATGGAAAGAAAAAGAACCTTAGTGGAACTTATTTTGTTTTATTTCCAGGTTCTTCAGGTTCTTCATATTCTTCAATAATCTTTCTTGATTCAGCTATTTGTTTATCATAATTATATATATCAGTTTCATTTTTATCTACCTTTGAAGCCATTTCTTCAGCAGTTTTTCTAGCAATGATAACTTCCTCTTTCATTTGAGCTAGTTCATTCTTACGTCTTTCAATTTCTTTATTTCTTGCATTAATTAAAGCATTTTGAGCTCTTTCATTTAATTCAGCAGCTTCTTGGGCTTTCCTTTCTCTTATTATACTTGTCTCATTATATCTTTCTTCGCTCTTCTTAGCTTTTTCTACATAAGAATCTTTTAACTCTTTTTCCTTTTCTAATTGTCTCAAAATATCATTTAATACCTCATCATCTTCAAAATTAATTGTACCTGAAGATGGTTCAACTTTAGTAGCAGCTTGTACTGGAGTATCAAAATGTACAAAATAATCATCGCTTACTTCTAAAGGCTTTTCTACATGATCTTTATCATCTTGAGGGGTAATTTCTGGTTCTACAGTACCTTCTGCATCAAACATACTATTAATTGTATCTTCACTTATAGGTTGTTCTAATTTTTCTTTTATATTTCCTACAGCATAAGTTGTTTCACTTGCAAAATTTTTATCTGTTAAATTTTTATCTATATAATCGGCAGCAGTTAAGCCATCTTCACCTTTTTCATTACTATAAATGGCTTTTTCAACTTCTTCTCTTATTACAGTTGGATCTATAGAGCTAAATATAGGTTCATTATTTTCTTCATTAATAAGTGGCTTTTGAGCTTCTTCAAAGCTAACATCTAACTTACTTTCTAAAGCTTCTTTAGATATAGTTTCACCTTTGAAAACTGTTTTTCCATTCTTCTCTAATTCATTTAGATTACTTTCAGGTAGTCTTAAAGCTTTCTTAGCTATATCTAGGAACTTTTCACGTTTTTCCATAAAACTTTCTAAAGTTGAGTTTACGTCTTTTAATTCCTCAATAATTTCTTGTATCTTTTCTACAGATTTTGCCTTTTCTTCTGCTGAAGCATCCTTACCTGCTGAATTTTCAGCAATTTGCTTAGCTAACTCATTTCTCTTTTCTTCTAAATAAGCACGTTCAACCTCTAAAATTGTAGCATAAGATGCTATCTTTAATTTTATTTTATTAGCATCGCCAGCATATGTTTCTTCTGGTGATTGCTTTAGTTCAAAGTCATCATATTGTCCGTTCATTATACTCGCCTCCAACTAATTATCAAATCTTATTGCTCTTTCTTTGATAATTTTCTTAATACATCTTTAACTCTATTCCATTCCTCTTCATCATCAACACCGTAAAGTCTTGGTGTCTCACCACTTCTATCAACTCTAGAAACATAAACAGTTACATTACCATTTTCATCTTTCTCATTCTTGGTATATACCACATATTCTTTTTTTGTATCTTTAAATTCAAATGCAATAACAACTTCTACTTCGTCAATAGAACCGTCTTCACCAATAATTGACATTGTTACTCTTTTTGTATTATCGTTCATCCTTTTTCCTCCCTTTACTATTCTATAGATAATTTTAGCATAAAAAAAAGAAAAGAGAAAGCCCTATTTTCTATTTTTTGTTATTTTTTACTTTTTTTAAGAGAAATGTCTTAGATCCTGGAGCACAATATTCTTTTATATAATTATCTATATTCTTTATATTATTTATATCCCTTACCTTTTTATTATTGCTATCTTTAAAGCCTTTTAACCTTAATTTACTATAAGAATAATCTCCTAAAATATAATCAAAATCTAAAAAGTATTCAGTAAAAAGATATTTGGTTTCCTCTTCATTAAAATTTTCTTTGCCTTTTTCTATTTCGTAAGTATTATCCAATAATTTAATCACTTCTATCACCAATTTTATTTTAACATAAATTAAGTTGTTTTAGTAGAAAAAGTATGAGAACTAGTTGTAAAACTACCATTATAATATAAAGGAACTTGTCCTTGAATTACTTGAGTTGCTAAATTAATTTTCGTAGTTACTGGTATATTTTTTGTAGAATGAGGCATTGTAATTTGTTCTTTTATCGTTACTTCAACGCCTATTTCTATTAAAGCATTATTAAAACCATATTCTTTAACATTAGTAAACATATTACTCGTAACTGTCCCAATAAAAGAGAATTTAATAGGAATACTAGTCGTAAAATTCACAAGTAAAGAATTATTTAAAAGCACTCCTAAAGGAATATCACATACTATGCCATTATCTAAATAAGTTAGTCTTATTCCTTTTAAAGAATCTGATAATTCTAAATATTTGCTATTTCCCTTTTCTAATTCAGTTAATATATTTAATGCTTTATCATTTATTTCTTTTAAAATATCATTAGTAATCTTAGTATCAAAATCAATTAAAGAAATATTACCTTCACTATCTCTTATTATGTTATAAAAATCTTTATCAAAGATATCATCATCTAAAGTAATAACATCATTTAAAATAACATTAGCGATTCTTTCAACTTCTTTAGTAGAATAACTAATTATTATTTTTTCTAATCTTTTACCTGTTAATAAAATCATTATTATACTAGTTATAAATGATATTACTAAAATAATTAACAATAGAGTAGATCTTTTCATTACATCACCTAATCTAATCTAACTAAAATGACATCTTCTCCAATTCTTTCTATATTTTGCCATTTTATCTCCATATCATCACCTCTAGAAAAAGATATGAATTTTCCTTTAGATTCTACTAGTAAACTAATAATTGTTCCATTTCTCTCGTCTATTTTCGCATCAATAATATTACCAATATTCTTACCATCCATAATATTAACAATATCTTTATTTTGTAAATCAGATAGTCTCATAACATCACTCTCTAACTATTTAAAGATATGTTTTTTCTTATTAATCTATGCTTATCTTAATGTTTTCTTTAATTGCTTTATAGCATTTTTCTCTAACCTTGATACTTGTGCTTGACTTATATCCATATCTTTAGCGATTTCCATTTGTGTTTTTCCTATTATATAACGTTCATTTAATATAAATTGTTCTTTTTCATTTAAAGAATTAACAGCATCATTAGTAGCTAGTTGTTCAAAAGCAACAGAACCTGTTCTTTTTTTATCTTCTATCTGATCATAGACATAAATTGTATCACCACCATCATTATATATTGGTTCAAACATAGAAACAGGATCTTTTAAAGATTCAAGTGCAAATACTACATCATAGACAGAAACATCTAATATTTCAGCAATTGTATCTACTTGCAACTCTTCACCTTTTTCCATAAAGTATTCTTCTTTTAGTTTAATCGCTTTATAAGCAAGATCTTTTGTAGAGCGACTTACTCTTATACTATTATTATCTCTTAAATATCTTTTTATCTCTCCTAATATCATCGGAACAGCATAGGTAGAAAATTTAACATTATGTGATAAATCAAAATTATCTATCGCTTTAACTAATCCTACACACCCTACTTGAAAAAGATCATCTAAGTTCTCATTTTTAGTATTTACTTTTCTTAAGATACTTAAAACAAGTTTTAAATTACCACTAACTAAATCATTTCTTGCAAATTTATCACCATTTTGCATTTTTTTGAATAACTCTGTCATTTCTTCAGATGTTAATACTTTTAATTCAGATGTTTTTACTCCACTAATTAATACTTTATTGTTTGCCATTTAATCATCTCCTAAATTAGTAATGATTAGATGATTACTTTTTTATGCAATGTTTTTTGTAGACCTAAAAGGTTGTTTAGTATAAAAAAGAAAAAAAGTATCATATTAAGTGTAGATGTAGGTGATGATATTGATAGAACTTAAGAAAACTTTTGGTAAAAATGTTAGATATTATAGATTTAAGAAAAAATATACACAAGCTAAGCTAGCAGAACTTTTAGATGTATCTACTAATTATGTTAGTAGAATGGAACGAGGTCAACATTCTACTAGTTTTGATGTCATCGAAGAATTGTCTAAAATATTAGATGTTGAACCTTATAAGTTTTTCTTAAAATCTAAAGATACAGAGTTACCTCTACGTGTTGATATGAAGAAAAAAGGCAATTAGAGTTAATCTAATCGCCTAAAGGTTACTTGAGCTTACTTACCCTAAGCTCTTTTTTTTAATGCTTTTATACCAAAACCTACTAGTGTTAGTGATGTTACTAACATACCAACAGTTAAAATAATACTATCAGAAGTTTCTGGATTTTGTTCTTCTACAGTATTTTCACTATCAGGTGTTGTAACTTCTTCACTAGGTTCAGTTGGTTCTACTGGTTCTACAGGAATTTCTTCAGATGGTTTTTCTGGTAGAGTTGTATAAACATTTACACCATTTGCAGCAGTTATACTACAAAACCACATATAACCTGCACTTACAGCAGTTGTTTCTCCCATATCAATTTTTGTAGTCGAAACGATTACTTCATCCCATTTTAATATAGAAAATTGAAGATAAGTTTTACCATCTTCTAAAGTAGCAGTATATCTGTAAGTGTATACTCCATCTTCTGAGATAGTATAACTAAAATCAGGGTCTAGACCAACAGTTACAAGATAACCATCATTAACTTTTTGGGTGTTTACAAGTAATTCTGTAACATAACTATCACTTGCATCGTTTAATGACATAGTTAAGCCAAATAATTCTCCATTAGCCATACTATCTTTATTTAACTCTATATATACATCTTCTGTAATACCATCTGCTAATTTAGCTTCACTTTTCATACTATATGGTCCATATGACATTCCAGGTTCATTTACTTTACCGCTGCCCTTAATATTAGTGATATTATCATCTACTGCAGTTACACTACCATAATCACCATTTTCTGTTTCCCAATCTTTTAAAGTCCACTCTGTTTGAGCAGAAACATTTAAAAACGGAACGAAAGCGAATAGTCCAACCATAGCCATTCCTAATACTTTTTTAACACTTCTCACCTCTTATCCCTCCTTTCCTCAAGATAAGCCCTAATTTTAAACAAGCCTACCCTTCATATAAAATATACTTGATAACAATGATAAAGTCAATAATTTTCTAAACTTTTTAGGTTTATAAAATGCGTAAAAAAAAGACCTAGTATCGGTCTAAAAAGGAAGTAATTTTACCATAATCTTGATAACTTATAAGGGTTTCTAGATTAACTTTCTCAGTGCTTTTGAAGATATTATTATCAATAACATCACTTTTTTTTCTAAGCTCCTTAAGTAGTTTTTTAATTTCTAGACGTTTTGAATTACTTTCAGTGCCTTTATTTTCTGTAAATTTACAAGCACAATTTATAAAGGTATACTCATTATATTGCCAGAATCTCTTAATAGATTCTTCTCTTACTAAATAAAGAGGTCTAATAAGTTCCATACCAGGAAAATTAGTACTGTGTAGTTTTGGTAACATTGTTTTAAATTCTCCACCATAAAACATTGATAGAAGAATAGTTTCTATTACATCGTCAAAATGATGTCCTAAGGCAATTTTATTACATCCTAAATCTTTAGCAGTCTTATAAAGAAAACCTCTTCGCATTCTTGCACACATATAACAAGGATGGTCTTTATCTAGTTTGTTAGCGACTTCAAAGATATCAGAGTTAAATATTTTATAGTCAATTCCTAAAGCTTCTAAATTATCTTTTATTACTTTTAAAGTTTCTTCTTTGTATCCTGGGTTCATAACGATATATGATAGTTTAAAGTTAGTCTTGCCATGCTTCTGTAACTCTTCTAGACATTTGGCAAGTAAGACAGAGTCTTTCCCACCAGAGATACAAACAGCGATATGGTCATTTTCATTTACAAGAGAATAATCTCTAATCGCTTTCATAAACTTACGCCAGATATCTTTACGATATTTTGTAATAAGACTATGTTCTACTTGGTCTTTACTTTTCATTTTTAAACACCTTCTTAAATGATGTAGGGACACTACTTTCAAAAGTATAAGTTTTATTATTAAGAGGATTAGTTATAATTAGTTTACTAGCATGTAAATATAGTCTATTAGATTTATTACCTCCATACTTTTTATCTCCTACTATAGGGCTTCCTAAATGATTTAAGACTACTCTTATCTGATTACGTCTTCCTGTTTTGATATTAACTTTAACAAGAGAATATTTATTGTTCTTATTAATTGTTTTGATGGAAGTAACGGCAACTTTACCTTCTTTTTTGTTAGTAACAATAACTTTGTCTGGTCCTATTTCCTTTAAATAGCAAGTATAGTCATCTACATCTTTTACATTACCTGTTACTAAAGCGATATATTCCCTTGTTTTTACATATTTATCCCAATTATTTTGTAGAAGATTTTTTAAAGTATTATCTTTTACAAAGACTAAGACTCCTGATGTATCTTTATCAAGACGATGTAAGACAAAGATTTTATCATTCTTCTTTCTATTTTTAATAAATTCTCTAACATAGTGATAGGCAGTCTTTTCTTTTTCTTTAGTAGTGCTTATTGATAATAGACCTGTAGGTTTATTAATTACAAAGAAATATTCATCTTCATAAATAATATCAAGATTACTTTTCTTATGAGTTTTATTAGTCTTACTAAGTTCAATAACATCATTTTTTTTGACAGGAGCATCATACTTAGTTACAACTTTACCGTTAACTAAAACTCCTCCATCTTTTAGATAATTCTTTATCTTTTTCTTACTTAAGTCCTTAAATAAAATAAATAATATATCTAATAGTTCTCCTTTTTCTTTAACAGTGCCTTTCATTAATACCACACTTCCCTTCAAAATACGCTTATATTTTATCAGATAAAAAGAAAAAAGTCTATCACTAGACTTTAATCAAATAAGTTATTAAATTCATATTTAAAGACACGATAAGCATATTTCTTAGAATTGTAATTAAACTGTCTTATTAAATTACCATCATTATCATATTCACCAAAGGAGTTATCTTTACCACTACCTACAACGATATTGCCATCATCATCTAATATTTCAACATCACTTACTATACTTGAGTAAGGTATTTCAAAACTTTTAACTAATTCATATGTCTTATCATTTTCATTAACTTTATATTGATAGAAGTATGATGTTTCTCCCTCGTTATAAGTACCAGTACCAGGATAATTAGACCAATCAAAGTTAGGTCTTGTTCTAGCACCTTGGTAATTGTTGTTAAACATATATAAGTAATACTCTCCATCATCTAAGTCATCATCTGTATAGTAAGTAATACTATGTTGTCCCGCTTGAGAAACAAAGTCTCCTACTTTTTCATATAGTAAATCTCCATATGAAGTATCTTCTGTTACTGATTCATCTGTTAATAAGTATTTAACACTAGGGTCAGTATAAGCATTACTAATATAGATTATAGTACTTAACTCTCTTGAACTTAAGACAATATCATTATCACCTATTAAAGATAAACTATTCATATGAATCCAGTCTAACTCATAGCCACCATAAGTATTTTTACCTTCTGGTTTAACAGCATTTAAGTAAAACTCTGGTAATAGGTCTTTCATATCAAGTATCTTTTTAACTTTACCTGTATCAAGGTCAAGGGTAATAACAATATCTTCAATGGTATCAGTATCATCTTCATTAACTAATATTACAAAACGGTTATTATCTTCATCATATACCATATCATGATGCATTGTATAATTACCTAAGTCATAGAATTTTTCTATTTTACCTAAGTCATTTACTTTAACTATACCTTTCTTATTATAAGCATAATACATATAGTCATCATCAAAGATAATACGGTCTGCTCTATAACTATCTAAAACAAACTCTTCTCTTAGTACTCCTTCATTATCATATAGGTAAATATTAGAGTTATAGTTTTTATCATGACCTAAGACTGCATATAGACCATCTGTTAATTCCTCTTCACTATCTCCATCTACTATTTCTAGTTGATTATCAATCTCGGCAGTAGATTTTGGTGTTGTAATAGTAAATTCATGTTCCTCGTCACCACTTTTTAATGTTAAAATATTAGTCTCTCCTGGAACAAAACCAATTAATTGATATTCATTACTATCTTTATGAGATATCTCCTTTTCAAAATCACTATATCCTTCTGTTTCAATTTTATAGTCAAGAGGCTTATCACTATCAGTATAATATAAATAGTAAGATAGTGAGCCAGTACCGTATGGATTATGAATTAGTAAGGGATTTTCTAAAGTATAATCTGCAGAATCTTTTAAAGCATCAATTTTCTCTTCGATTATATTTTGATAATCTTTACTAAAAATAGAAATATCCTCATCTTTCTTTACTTCATACACTCCCTCATCATTTTTTACTAACTCCACATTTTCTCTTATCCAAGCTGGGTCTGTTAATAGATTTTTTTGATATCTATCATAGGCTCTAAAACTTAGATAAATAATTCCTGCTATTATGGCTATAATAATGATAGCTAGTAAAAACTTCTTCCAATGTTTCTTAAAAAATTGTCCTATTTTTTTCACATTCTCTCCTCCTAGTTAATAATCTATCTGGTATTTGTGAAATTTATATGAAATTTTTCAAAAAAACACTTGATTTAATAAAAGTTATTTGCTATTCTAATATTGCTTAATGAAAAAAAGCAAAAAAAGTCTTGCATTTCTTTCTACTTTAGTGTAGAATGTAAATGTGCTATCAATCCGGGCCTGTAGCTCAGTCGGTTAGAGCACTTGCTTGATAAGCAAGGGGTCACAGGTTCAAGTCCTGTCAGGCCCACCATTTAATTAGATATGCCTCAATAGCTCAGTTGGTTAGAGCACTTGACTGTTAATCAAGGGGTCCTAGGTTCAAGTCCTAGTTGAGGCGCCATTTATTTTTATTTTTTTATGTAAAGAAAAAGACATTAAACTACATATGGCCAGTTGGTGAAGCGGCTTAACACACTACCCTTTCACGGTAGCATTCACGGATTCGAATTCCGTACTGGTCACCAAATAGAGATTCAAGTTCCTCCGTGAAAGGTGGAACTTTTCTTATACTATATAGAAAAATTCCTTGACATTTATATTTCTTTAGGGTAATATTATAAGTGTCTTATGACAAATATATTATTATTTTATGCGTTTTGGAGTAGTACTCAAGAGGCTGAAGAGGCGCCCCTGCTAAGGGTGTAGGTCGGGCAACTGGCGCGAGAGTTCAAATCTCTCCTACTCCGCCATTAAAAAATCAAAAACTTACTAGTGTCAAACTGGTAAGTTTTTTCTTATTTTGGCAATATCATCTTTCAAATTATACCATTTAATCTGGACTATAAATTTATCAATATCATTATTACGTCCTTTAGATGCAAATATTAATTTAGAAAAATGAATTGTTGATGATGGCTCTTTCTTTAAAGAAAGTAGCAATTTAATTATTTCATCTTTAGTAATATAAGTAAAATCATCAACTGTTCCATGGATTAAGATATCCGTGCTTCCTATTACAAAACGATTAATTAATTTGATAAGTAAATCTTCATGTTTCATAAAATACTTATTAACTTTTCTTATTTTTCTTTTAAGTTTTAACTTATAATCCGGAAAAGTTAATATTCTTTTGCCACTACCATTACGAGTACCATCGGCAAAGAAATAGTCAAGTATTATATCTATAATCTTAGGTGGAACTTTTTCTTGTTCTAAGAACTTAGTAAAATTATAGATATATTCATTATGAACTGTATTACATTTACCCATTTTAATACTAATGGATTTCTTTACCTTACCTACTTTAATCCAGATATCTTCTTTAGTTCTCTCAAAATTAACATAGGCAGATATTTTCATATCGTTGTTAATATACGGAAAGTTGGCCAGAAGAAATTTTCTAAACATGAGATTTACTTCTCCTACTTTCTTACCGTTAAGGTAGTTAAAAAAGTCCCATTCGTTGTCAAAACCGTAGTTCCGTTTGATTTATAACACCTCCTTCATAATAATTATTTGCAAGAAATAAAAAAATGCTCCAAAAATTTTCGAAGCATTATATTTTTAGTTTTTTAACTATCTTATCTACTAATATTTCAAATAATTTATATAACTCGTGAGAGGCAAACATTAGGATAAAGGTTATAAATATCATTAGGTAATCAAAATGAGTAATTGAGAAAAGAGTTGTTAAATTCATTATACAGTAGATGAATAAGTAAAACATTAAGGCAAAGAGAATTAGACGAATTCTATTAAATGGCTGACATACTTTATATAAAAGAATGAATGATACATAACTAGTTATTGTTAAAGATAAGGTTGACACTTTAGCATACGTCAAGCCTATAGCATTTCCAAATAAAGTTATGATAACAATATTTATAACTATTACAAAAGCAGGAGGGGCCGCCTTTTTTAGGACATTGACTAAGAAGTTACCCTCTACTCTATCTTTGTTAGGTTCTAAAGCTAGTATAAATGATGGTATTCCTATCGTTACAACACTTGATAAGGTAAGTTGAACGGGAATAAAGGGGTATGATTCTTCTAAGAAAAGGAAGATAAAGGCAAGAAGTCCCGCATAGATTGTTTTAACTAGGAAAAGAGAGGCAGAACGTTGTAAGTTATTAATACTTCTTCTTCCTTCTAAAACGACACTAGGCATAGAATCAAAGTTAGAATCTAATAAGACAAGTTGGGAAACACTTCTTGCAGCATCTGTTCCACTAGCCATAGCGATAGAACAATCAGCTTCCTTTAAAGCAAGGCAGTCATTAACTCCATCTCCTGTCATGGCTACAGTATTTCCGGCATCTTTTAAGGCTTTAATTAAGATATGCTTTTCTTCTGGTTTAACTCTACCAAAAACATCATATTTTAAGGCGGAGTCTCTAATCTCTTCTTCACTATGTAAAGTAGATAAATCAATGGCTTTTAAGTTATCCCCTACTTTAGCACGTCTTGCAATATTTAAAACGGTATTTTTATTATCTCCTGAGATAATCTTAACTTTTACTCCCTGGTCTTTAAAGTATTTAATAGTAGACTCGGCTTCTTTTCTTATTTTATCTTGAAGTAAGACATAACCTAATAACTTTTGTTTTTCATTCTTCTTATTATAATTACTATATTCTACGACTGCTACTACTCTTGCATCGCTAGTTAGACTATCTACTTCTTCTTTATATTTCTTATAATTTTTTAATAAGAACTCAGGCGCTCCTATAAATATCGCTTTATCATTTTTCATTACTAGACCAGAGCATTTAGTAGCGGAATTAAAGGGTACTATTTTCTCATAATCTACTTTATGTTTATTATAGAAAGCATTCTTTAAGGCCTTTGCAGTAGGATTGTCATCATCTATAATATGAACAACACTTCCGAGTAAATCCTTTAATTCTACTTTTGACATTTCTTTAGCAATGACATCTTTTACTTCCATAACTCCTTCAGTAATAGTACCTGTTTTATCAAGGCAGATAACATTTACTCTTGCAAGGGTTTCAATACAATATAAATCTTGCACTAAGACTTTTCTTCTCGATAGTCTTATAACACTAACAGCGAAAACTGTACTTGTAAGTAAAACTAGTCCTTCTGGTATCATACCGATAAGAGCAGCGACGGTATTAACAACAGCATTTTCAAAGGTATTATCAGGTAAAAATATCTGTCTTGCGAATAAAAGTATTCCTAAAGGGACAATAACAAATGAGATAGTCTTTACTATTTTATTTAAACTTCTCATAATCTCACTAGATACTTCTTTAATATATTTAGTATCACTACTTATTTTAGCAGTATAGTTATCATAACCAATATGCTCTACTTTACATATACAAGTACCACTTACAATAAAACTACCTGATAAAAGCATATCCCCTTCTTTTTTTAAGACATTTTCTTCTTCTCCTGTTATAAAAGACTCATCTACTAAGACTTCTCCTTCTTTAATAATAGAATCTACTACTATTTGATTACCACTAGTAAATTTAACAATATCATCAAGGACGACTTCATCTAAGGATACTTCTTCTATTTTAGAATCTCTTATTACTTTAATCTTATGTTCTGAGATTACGGATAGTTTATCTATGGTATACTTGGATCTTAACTCTTGAATAGTACTAATTAAAGTATTTAGAACGATTATAATTATAAAAGTTAAGTTT
This sequence comes from uncultured Mycoplasmatota bacterium, assembly GCA_946499755.1. Classification (GTDB taxonomy): domain Bacteria; phylum Bacillota_I; class Bacilli_A; order RF39; family UBA660; genus Onthousia. The sequence continues at coordinate 4,058 of CAMMTE010000009.1, read as the reverse complement.
TTAAAAGAACCTACTGATATTATTGCAACTGCTAGAACAATATTAATGATATTAAATAAAGTAAAAGCATTTTCTACTATTATTTCTTTAACACTTTTAGTTTTAACATCAGTATTAAAATTAACTAGATTATCAGTAATTCTTTCTTCTATTTGGCTTTTTGTTAAACCTCTTTTTATATCAGTATTATATCTTTTTATTTTATCTTTCATATACATCACTATCTTTCTACATCACTTTTATTTAATAATAACATATTTTTCGTAATTATGTGATATAATAATGGCAAGAAAAAAGGAAGGTGTTTATTTTATGCGAAGTTTTATTAATTATTTACTTACTATTACTTTGTTTATTGCTGTTATTGTTACTATTGCCATTTTTACTGTGGGAAGTCTTACTAGTCCTAGTTCAACAAGGAAGATGCTTGATAATATTGACTATGATGTAGTTATCAGTGATTTTAAAGATACTGATTATGGGAAAGAACTTTATAATTATGCAGATAGTTATGGTGTTTCTTCTGATAAAGTAGATTCTATTTTAAAGACTGAGGAAGCGAAAGATTATGTTAATAAAGTATTACAGCAAGGAATTGATGCTTATTTAAATAATGGTAGTATTGAAATTAATGATGAGACTAAAGAATTTATTGATAAGGCAAATAAGAAATATGAACTTAATTTAGATGATAATGAGATAAATGAACTTGAAAGTTATGCCAATGAAGCGATTAATGATAATTTAAATGTAGTTGTGGGTAATACTGATAATAATGATGATAATACTAATTCTATAACTCAAGGACAGTTTTTAATTGATATTATAAAGATTTGTAGAAATGATAATTTACATACTACTCTTTATATAATAATTGGTGTTATTACTTTGTTATTATTTATAAGTAGTTTTAAAAAGAAGAACTTCTTAGAATATATCGGTATTGTTTCTATAACAGTGGCGATATCTACTCTACTATTTAATGGTTTAATGGCTTTAATAAGTGATAGAATGACTAGTGTTGCTAATGCTACTATTATCTTAAAACCTGTTACTGATACATTCTATATGATTACATTTATTGTTATTATTCTTGGAATTGTTTTACTTATTGCACAGCATTTTATTAATAAGCATGTTAATAAAGAAGTTGTTCCTTTCTAGAAATAACTTCTTTTTTCTTTAATTTTTTGACAATTTGTAACAAAAAATACTTTATTTTTTAGAGTTTCTATGCTATATTATATGAGTAATCAATTTATGGGCTGTTAGCTCAGTTGGTAGAGCAACTGACTCTTAATCAGTGGGTCTAGGGTTCGAATCCCTAACAGCCCACCACTATTTAGAGATTCAACTAAGTCTTTTGGCTTAGTTTTTTTATTTATATTTTTTATACTCATTAGTTATCCACATCATTATTACTTTTACAATATACTCTACTTCCATATCAGTTAATTCTCTATTTTTAGGAATACCATACCATTTATTTAGACAACCTCTACAACAAGTAGCAGTTGCATGTTCTGCTATAAAAACAGGATGTCCTCTCATAGGTGTTTGTTTACCATCGTTAGGAATAAAACTAGGTTTTAATCTTTTATTTATAAAGTCATATGCATGCTCTTTAATCTTATCTAGGCCTTTTTTATCAATATATTCTATATCCTTTTCTTTAAGATGAAAACTATTTCTAAACTTTGATTTAGATAATCTATATAGTAAATAATTTATATCTTGCATAAAACATCACCTTTACAAAAATACTTTATATAATTATACTAACACATGAGGTGGTATTTTTGAAAGTAGTTCATCCATTAAAACCAATTTATAATAGTGAGTCTAGAGCTTTAATATTAGGAAGTTTTCCCTCTGTTAAATCAAGAGAGAATAATTTTTATTATGGAAATCCTAAGAATAGATTTTGGTCTACTTTAGGAAAAGTATTTAATGAGGATATTGGTAGTTCTAATCAAGATAGAGAAAAGTTTCTTTTAATTCATAAAATCGCTCTTTTTGATGTCGTATATAGTTGTAATATAACAGCATCTAGTGATAGTAGTATTAAAGATGTTGTACCTAATGATATTAAGAAAATTGTTGATGAAAGTAAGATAGAAGCGATATTTACAACTGGAACTAAGGCATATAGTTTATATAATAAATATCTTCTTAAAGATGTAGGAATAGAAGCTATTAAATTACCTTCACCTTCTCCTGCTAATTGTAAAAGGGGTATAGAAGAAGTTTTAGTTAATAGTTACAGTAAAATAAAAGAATACTTAGATTAATTTTAGTCTAAGTATTTTATTTAACAATTTCTTCACTTGTTACAGGAAAATCAAGATTATTAAGTAGGTCTTTAATCTTTTCACTTACTTTCTCATTTTTAAGCTCTACAATAACTTCTCCAGTATTATAGTCTGCTAGAACACTCTTAACACCTTTTATCATCTTTAAAGAGTTCTTTATTCTATTTTCACATCCTGTGCAATGCATATTAGAAACATTATATTTTATTTTCATTGTTAATCTTTCCTTTCTTTATAATTACAAACAAAATTTCTATAAAAAATGTATCTTGTTCGATTGATTTATTATATCAGATATGCTAGTATATCAATTAGGAATACTTAGTAATGGGTGTTTTGCCTCTTTCTTCAACTTTAATTCAGGGGTAGAAAGGGGAACTGCTTATGAGTAAGAAAGATATGTTAATAGTTGTTTTGTTGATTATTATTATTCTTTTAATCATCTTTAGATAGAAAGCACCCTATTACATCAACATTGTAATTAGGGTGTTTGCATAAATACAATATTTGAGGCAAATACCCAAAAGCGTAACTAGGTATTCCTCTTTTTTAGTTATATGTAAATTTTCTTTACATATTCATCATATCATAAATATATCTTATTTTCAAGATTGATGAAACTATAATTTTAATACATTATTTTTTAGTATTTTAATTTTTTCTTTATCTTTTAAAATATAAATCAAACTATCAACTAACTTAACACCATTTATTTCTATTTCATTATTATAACTATCTAAATCTAAAAATTCTTGTGGATAAATTCTTTGAGAAATTAAAGATTTAAAATCTACTCTATTTACAATGTAACTTTCTAAATAGTAAAAAGTATATACATTTTTAGATTTAGAATATTTTAACTCATAATGAAAATCTAATTTATCATTTATAGTAGTATTATTTAATTTAAACGTATCATTAAATTCTTCTATTAACACTTGCTTCCGTTTATCCTCATTATATCCTTGCTTTTCTACATATTCTCTATTATAAACCTCTTTATAAATATCAATTAATTCCTTAAAAGTAATATCTTTATTTTTTATATTATAACTATTGATAGTAAATTTATTACTCTGTGCAAAGAAAGGATATAACAAATTCCATGTAGTTGGGTTAATATTGTATAGTAATAATCCCTTTTTAGTATTAATATATAAATCAGTTGCACTATCAAACCTCGTTGGAAACATATCTTTAGGAACTTTTTTATTTAACATTTCTTTTGTAATAATCATTTTTCTTACACCTACTTTTTATATTTCACTAATTAATTTTATTGAACCAATATTACTTTCTTTATAATTAATAATTGGCTTTTTAATAGCTTTCAAATCTCTTAAATCATTATCCATATTAGTTAGAACAAAATCGATATCAAACCATTTTACATCAAGTATTTCATTTTTATTATAAGCAATATTTTCGTTTAATAATCTTGTCATAAATGTAAGCATTACTAAAGTATCATTTTCTAATTGTTTACTTGCAATATTAAGTATGCCAGTAAGTTCTACATCACAACCAGTTTCTTCTTTTATTTCTCTAATAGCACCACTTAATATGCTTTCATTTAACTCTAAATGACCAGCAGGTATGTTCCATTTACCATAGCACTGTTTTTTAGCTTCTTGTACTAGTAAAACTTTATCATTTTTTACAATTATTCCTCCTACAATTACTACCATAAAATGCTCCTCTCATAAATATATTTTGTTTCAAATTATTATAATCTTAAAAATCTAT
>CAMMTE010000008.1:0-18550 GCA_946499755.1 uncultured Mycoplasmatota bacterium | reverse complement strand
ATCAAAATGTATTATATCGTTTAATGCTTGAAGAAATCATGAATATGGAAAAAATTGAAGTAACTGAGAGTGATGCAATGGAAGAAGCTAAAAGACTTGCTGAAAGATATCAAATGGAACTTGATCAATTCTTAAATGAATTTGGTGGTATTGAAATGGTTCAATATGACCAAGAGATGAGAAAAACTATTGAATTATTAAAAGAATTAAATAAATAGTTGATTGATTTTAAATTATTTGGTAAAATTACTAGAGGAAAAAAGGAGGGATAACTATGGCAAAGAAGTTAGGACATAGACAAAAGAAGACTTTTGTATGCTCAGTATGTGGTAATGAAAATTATCGTGAAGAGAAAAATGTAAATAATACTCCAGGAAGAATGGAAATTAGTAAATATTGTAAATTCTGTGGTAAACACACAACTCATAAAGAGAAAAAATAATAATTTAACAGTCATTAAATGACTGTTTTAAGTCTATTGGAAAGGAGTAAGTAAAATGGTTAATTCAAATGATTTTAAACCAGGTATGACTATACAGTTTGAAGGGGGTATTTATACCATTATCGAAAGTCAACATGTTAAACCAGGTAAAGGAGCTGCTATAGTAAAAGCTAAGATGAAAAACTTAAGAACTGGTTCTATTGTTGAGAAAACATTTAATGCAGGTGTTAAAGTAGAAACAGCACATATTTCTAAGAAAACTATGCAATTTTTATATTCTATGGGAGATACTTATTACTTTATGAGTATGACAGATTATGAACAAATAGAACTTGATAAGAGTGCTATTGGTGATGATGCTAAATACTTAAAAGAAAACTTAGAAGTTGAAATTACTTTCTTTGAAGGTGAGATGTTAGGTATTTCATTACCTGATAAAGTAGTTATGAAAGTAGTTAAAACTGAAGATGCTGTTAAAGGTAATACATCAAGTGGTGCGATGAAAAATGCTGAACTTGAAACAGGAATGACTATCCAAGTACCATTGTTTATTAAACAAGATGAAGAAATCTTAGTAAGTACTAAAGATGGTAAATATGTATCTCGTGCCTAATAGAGTATTATATAAATAAAAATACTAGTTAAAAATCTAACTAGTATTTTTGTTGTATTAGAAAGTAAAGATTGATAAAAGTACTAAGGCGCTATTATGTATGGCATGCATACATATAGATGGATAAATATTTTTAGTCTCATAACAAGTTAAAGCAAAGAAGAAACCTAAACTACCATATGGAATGATATATAAATATTCTAAAGGATTACTACTCCCCATAACATGTAAAAATCCAAATATTAATCCTGAAGCGGTTACATATACCCATTTGTTTTTAAATATCTTTGATATACCTTTTCTAAATGTTAATTCTTCGGTTATTGGTGCAATTATGCCTGCTGTTAATAGCATTAAATAAGGTGTCGCTGTTATTAATCCTTGTACTGCTTGTTCGTTACTTGAAGTATTAAGTGGAGTAATTAATCCTATAATAATATTAGATACACACATAATTATAAGTCCTACTACCCAATATTTTAATCCTGTATCTAAATATTCCTTATAATTCTTTTTAAACCCCTTAAACTCTATTTTTAATTCTTTGTAATATAAAGCTACTAATATAATTAGCAAGATAATATCTGTAACTGTGTTTACAATCGCTAAATCACCAGTTGTATAATTATCTACATCTATATTAAATAATAAAATAGGTATTATTTGTAGATACCCACTACACAAAAAGATAACTACTGTAATAATTCCTTTTAATATTTCTAATATTCTTTTTTTTGTAAAAATTTCCTTCATTATTTATCACCTACTATTAATAATATCATATATTTGAGAATTTTATTTAACTTTTTTGACAAAATATAAAATATACTGTATAATTAAACAAGAAGAAAGGAGTGAAGTTATAAAAGACTTCACTCTTTAGTTTGTAAGGAGGTAGTATGAAAGATAAAGTTAAACAATTAGTTGATCCTGTTATTGAGTCATTAAATCTATATGTTAGTGATGTCTATTATAGTAATGAAGAAGGAGTTAAAACTTTAAATATTGAACTCGATAGTGATACTACTATTGATGTTAATAGAGTAACAGAAGCGACTAAACTAATTAATCCTATTATGGATGATAATAATTTATGTGATGATGTAGATGTACTTGATATACATTCTAAAGAGAAGGGAGATGTTTAAAATGAATGGTAAAGAATTTTTAAAAGCTGTTGATTTAGTAGTTAAAGAAAAACATATTGATAAAGAGATAATTTATGAAGCGATGAGAAATGCTTTAACTAGCGCTTATAAGAAAAATGCTAAAAGTAAAAATAATAATGTTAAAGTCTTAATTAATGAAGATACTGGAGATATTAAAGTATTCTCATACTTAACAGTTGTTCCTGATGATAAAATGACTAAAGAAGAGTATGAAGATGCTTTATTTGAGCGTTATGCTTTAGATGAGAATCTAGATACAGATAAGACTGAGAAAGAGTTTAAAGAAGAAGAAAAAGAGAAAGATAAAGAAGAAGAAAAGATTAGTTTCTTTAATCCTGGTACTGAGATTAAATTAAGTGATGCTAGAAAACTAGATAAAACTGTTAATGTTGGAGATACTATTGATACTGAAGTAACTCCTAAAGACTTTGGTAGAGTTGCAGCATCTACTGCTAAACAAGTAGTTATTCAAAAGATTAGAGAAGCAGAACGTAGTAGTATAACTGATGAATTTGGTGATAAACAAGATGAATTATTAGTTGGTACAGTTGCTTTAGAAGATACAGATAACTATTTTATTGATTTAGGACGTACTAATGGTATTTTACCTAAAAAAGATATTATACCTGGAGAACATATTAAAATGGGTAGTAGTATAAAAGTATATGTTACTAAAGTAGATAATAATGGTAGAAGCTTACTTGTTCTTCTTAGTCGAAGACATTTTGGTTTTGTTAAAAGATTATTTGAAAGTGAAATACCAGAGCTTGCTGATGGAACAGTTATGCTTTATGGAGTAGCTAGAGAAGCAGGTGTTAGAAGTAAAGTTGCTGTATACTCAGAAAATCCTAAAGTAGATCCTATTGGGGCTTGTATTGGTGAAAAAGGAAGCCGTATTGCTAATATTATTACAGAACTTAATGGAGAAAAAATAGATATCATTAAATATGATAGTGATCCTGCCGTATTTATCGCAAATGCTCTATCACCTGCTAAAGATTTAACTGTTTTAATTACAGATGCTAAGAAAAAAGAAGCTTTAGTAATTGCTGATGGTGATAACTTCTCACTTGCTATAGGTAAAAAAGGACTTAATTCCCGTCTTGCTACTAAACTTACTAAATATAAAATAGATATAAAAACAAGTGAACAAGCGAAAGAGTTAGGTATTAGTATAAAAACTGAAGAATAGGAGGTAGTTTATGAAAAAAAGAAAAATTCCTCTTAGAACTTGTGTTGTTACAGGTGAAAAACTTGATAAACGTGATCTTCTTAGAATAGTTAAAGATAAAGAAGGTAATGTTAGTGTTGATTTAACTGGAAAAAAGAATGGTAGAGGTGCATATATTAAAAGAGATATTAATGTTCTAGATGAAGCGATTAAAAAGAAAAGTTTAGCAAGAAAACTAGAATGTGATATTAGTAATGAGGTATATGAAAAGATAAGAGAAGTTATAGAAAATTAAAAGAAAGAGGTGAAGTTTATGACAATAAAAGAGTATGCAATAGATGTAAATAAATCTATAGAAGATATTGTTAAACATATGGAACGTCTTGCTATGGATGCTAGTGATTTAGATAGAATGCTTAGTGATGATGAGATTATTTTACTTGATAATTCTATTCAAGATGAAGAGGATTATGTAGAAGATGAAATGGAAGAATTAGTTAATGACTTTAGTCTTGATGAGAAAGCAGAAGAGATAGCTTATGATAATAAATTTGCTAATGCTAAAGAAGAAAGCTTAAGTAAAAATAATAAAAAAAATAATAAACAGTCTAATAAGAAGAATGAATTTAAAGAAGAAAGAAAGAATATTTATAAACATAAAGAAAAGTTACAGAGTAATGAACAAGAATTAGATGATAATATTTTGGTATATAAAAATAATATGACTGTTAATGATTTAGCAGAAGCTTTAAATGTTCCAAGTAGTCAGATAATTATGAAATTAATGGCTCTTGGTATTATGGCTACTGCTAACAATACTCTTAGTTTTGAAAATGTAGAGTTACTTGCCTTAGATTATAATAAAACAGTAAAAAAAGAAGAAGAGACAGATATTTCTAATTTTGAAAACTATGAGATTAAAGATAAAGAAGAAGACTTAGTAGAACGTCCTCCTGTTGTTACTATTATGGGACATGTTGATCATGGTAAGACAACTCTTCTTGATACAATTAGAAAAAGTAATGTTGTAGGTGGAGAAGCTGGGGGTATTACTCAAGAAATAGGAGCTTATCAAGTAGAATGTAAAGGTAAGAAGATAACTTTTATTGATACTCCAGGACATGCTGCTTTTACAGAAATGAGAGCACGTGGTGCTAGTGTTACTGATATAGTTATCATTATAGTAGCAGCAGATGATGGTGTTATGCCCCAAACAAGAGAAGCAATTGACCATGCTAAAGCAGCTAAAGTACCTATTATTGTCTGCATTAATAAAATAGATAAACCTGAAGCAGATATAGAAAGAGTTATGACAGGACTTGTAGAAGCAGGACTTACTCCAGAAGAATGGGGTGGAGATACTATAATAAATAAGATTTCTGCTAAAACAGGAGAAGGTGTAGATGAATTACTTGAAAATATTCTATTAGTTGCAGAAATGGAAGAGTTAAAAGCTAATCCTAATAGATATGCAACAGGAGCTGTTCTTGAAAGTAAAATGGATAAACATGTAGGAGCAGTTGCAACTTTATTAATTCAAAATGGTACTTTAAGATTAGGGGATCCTATTGTTGTAGGTACTGCTTTTGGTAAAGTAAGAACTTTAAAGAATGATTTAGGAGAAGATATAACTAGTGCTCCTCCTTCTATGCCAGTTGAAGTTACAGGTCTATCTTTAGTTCCTAGTGCTGGAGATAAATTTATGGCTTTTGAGACTGAAAAACAAGCTAAACAGATTGCTAGTGATAGAGCCTTAAGAGAAAAACAAGCAGATACTAATAGAACTGGTATGAGTTTAGAAGAGTTATTTGGACAAATTAATGAAGGATTAAAAGAAATAAATGTAGTCTTAAAAACAGATACTAATGGTAGTTTAGAAGCCGTTAAATCATCTTTAGAAAAGATAGATGTAGAAGGTGTTAAGATAAATGTTATTAGAGGTGCTGTTGGTGGTATCACAGAAAGTGATGTAGTTCTAGCTCAAGCATCTAATGCTATTATTATTGGTTTTAATGTTAGAGGAAATAATAAAGTAGTTGACATAGCTAAAGAATATAATGTTGAAATAAGACTTTATGATATTATTTATAAAGTAGTAGAAGACATGGAAAAAGCTATGAAAGGAATGCTTGAACCTATATATGAAGAAAAAGTTACAGGAACAGCAGAAATTAGACAATTATTTAAATTCTCTAAAGTAGGAATGATTGCTGGATGTCATGTTACAAGTGGAATAATTAAGAATAATGATAAGGCTAGAGTAGTTAGAGATGGTATAGTTATTTATAATGGTTCTATTAAGTCATTACAACATGAAAAAGATAGTATTAAAGAAATATCTAAAGATCATGATTGTGGTCTAACTTTAGAAAACTTCCAGGACTACAAAGAAGGAGATACTATTGAAGTTTATGAACTTGTAGAAATAGAAAGATAAAAGGATCTAGATTTTAATTTTACTAGATCCTTTTTGCATTAATTTATCTTTACTTGCTATTAAACACTCTTTAGTTAAATTAATAATATATTCTTCATCTATTTTTAATATTTCTGCTATATCTTTACTAACAAATGGGTGTTTATTAAAGAAACCTAAACGAAATGCTAATATTAATTTATCACTAAAATCTTTTGTACTAGCATATTCTCCATAAACAGAAGTTTCAAGAGCACAAATAGCATCTGCTATATTTCCTTTAATAAGAGTATTATTACTACCTTTAATATTCTCTAATTCATCACTGTTTAATACTATACTTTTATCTCTTGTAAAGTTCTCTTTAATTATAATATCTTCTTTATATGAAGGCCAAACAGCTATAATATCATCTAAATTCTCTCCTAAAGCTATACTTCTTAAAACTCTATCTTTTTCATCATAAATTCTATTATTTTTTTGATTATATTTCTCTTTAATTTCTACACAAGTAGGATAACCCTCTAAAGTAGGAGTATATAAATCTTTAATCATCTTTATATCATCACTTTTTATAGATAATAACTTATATCTAGGAAATCTCGTTGATTTTTCCTTTGTTCCTGTAATCTTATTATGAAAATCTGTAATCATACTCTCTAAACTATTATAATCAGTATTAGAAATTATAGTTGTCAAAGGTAAATTATCAGTAAAACCAGCATTAATAATACCGATCGTATCATTTAATCTCTTAGTCAAGGTAATATTTTTATTTCCTTTTAACTCTTTAAAAACTCTTAAAGCTTTACCTTGTAAATTAATAGGTGTATTAGTATCTGTAATAACACTATCAAGAATACTAAAGAAGTTATCATAATATAATTCTTGTTGTTCATTACAAATTCCCTTAATATAATCATTAAATTCTTTTAATTCTAAGAATTCAGGATAAATTCTCTCTATTTCTTTTCTTAAATTATCATTATCTTTTATTTTACGATATAATAAATGCTTAAATTTATAAAAATCTTTTTTAAGTTTATATCTTAATAATTTAATGGCATCTTCATCAGTTAAACCTTCTTTATTCTGTCTAAGAAGAGTTTCTATAATCTCTTGATCTCTAAGAGTACTAATAGTATCCATTTTTAAACTATTAGGGAAAATTTTTATTACCTGTTCTTCTAAATAATGATTTTTCTTTATTTTTTCAAATAAACTTTTAACTTTAGTTTGTAATTTATATATATCACTATAACCACTTAACTCTATAAACTGAGATACACTTATTTCTTTTCTATATCTTCTATCTAAAAGTTCTAAGATTTTTAAATCTTTTTCTTCTATCTTATAATTAACTGTTTTTTTCTTTTTCTTTACTTCTTTAATTTTTACTACTTCTTTTTTATTTCTATAATGCTCTTTTATTTTAAGGGCAGTTAAATCAAGTTTAACCCCAAGCATATTTGCTTTCAGTCCAATCTTTTTACTAACTGCATCATATTTATTAAGAACTAACTCTTGATTATTATTATATCTTAATAGATTAAATATTCTTATTATTTCTTTTCTTGCTACAACATAAGAAACATTATATTTTAAAGCGATATCATTAATACTTAGGTCTTTTCCATTTATTCCTAGATAATCTCCTAATATTTCTAATTCTTTTTCTGTTAAAACATTCTTATTTTTAAAATAACTAGTTCTTTTTGCAAATCTCTCTTGATAATTACCAAATAAATCTTTTATATAACTACCATTTTTCAAAGCAATTCTTTTAAGTCTTTCTATCGCTTTATTAACATCCTCTTCTTTAATGTTTAAAACTGCCATAACTTCTTTAGTAGTTAAAAATCCCTCATCATTAACTTTTAATAATAAATTAATGATCTCAATTTCTTTATCAGTTAATTTATTATTAAAATTATTATCAGTCTTATTAGTTAAAATTCCATTTAAATGATATATGAAAGGAATAGGGGTATCTTCTTGATAAGTATCTAATGCTTCCTTAAATACTTCTTCTAATAATTCATCATTATCTTTAATATTTAGTTTTTTCATGCTTTCTTTTAATTTATTCTTAAAAAACTCTCTCTTACTCTTATTACCTTTTTTAATTTCTACAACACTATTATAATCAGCTTTCATATTATTTAACCCTTCTTTCTAATATTTTATGCAAAGTTTTAGGATGCCTCCATAAATTATCTATATCTTTTAAACTAGTCTTAATATAACCTAATCTAAAAGCTACTTCATATCTTTCTTTTAAAGTTAAATCTTTAAAATCTTTAGTTACTTCTTCTACTTTTTTAATTACTTTATCAGTATTTAAATCACTACTACTAATAAAATATCCCTTATTATTTAAATAAGTATTATTAATATAAATTTCATCTCTTAAAGTATAAGGTAAATAAGAACTAGAAATACTAACTACTTTAGGAGCTTTCTTAACTATTAATTTTTTCTTAAATAACATTATATATTCTTTATTAATAGATCTAAGTTTTGTTCTATGATGTAAAACATCTCTTTTCTCAATCATATTTATAATATCAGGATAAGTACTAAGTGCTATGTCTTTAATTCCTTCGTTATCTCTAATCTTTTCATACAATTTATCTAAAGCCTTACTATAACTATTATAATCACTATATCCTAACTTTTCCGCTTTTTCTTTAATAGAAATATTTTCTTTTAATATATAAAATATTTCAACTTCTTTAACAGTTAAACCTAAAGAAATTAATTGTAAGGTCTTACAAGCATTTGGATATATTTTTATAATCTCTTTACTAAAAGAATTTAATTTATTAGTTAAATAATTTACTTTATACTTTAGTTTTCTATCATTATGAGAAACAATATTTAATTTAGTAACTTCAAGATAGTCTAAAATTTTTAAATCTGTCATACTTATAGAACTTTTTTTACATTCTACATATTTTTTAATATTAGGATAAATATTAATTGCTTTTTCTAACTTTTCTTGATCGTTTATTAAAACCTTTAAAACTTGATTTAATATAGTATTAAAACTTCTATTATCTTTATAATCTCCATTAACTGTTTTATTCTCTTCTAAGTCTTTTAACGTTAAAATAAGCTTATATTCTTTTTTAGTTAAAGTATTACCTTCTTTTTCATTTAATTGCTTTAATCTTTTATTAAACATATCTCTAAGATATAAAGAAAAAGATTGATGAAATTTACTAGAAGCTTCCTTTATAACACTATCTATAAATTCTTTTTTTGCCTCTTCACTAATATCTAATTTATCTATTTTTCGAGATAATAAACTTCTGTATACCATTTTCTCATAATCATTTAATTCCATCTCTATCACCTAATAGTTCTATATTCTAATACATTTTCTTAGTATTTGCAAATAGATTTTAAAGTTTTAAAATATATGTTATACTTGATTTGAAGGGAATGATTATAATGAATGTAAAAATTGAAAGAATAAACCATATGATAATGGAAGAAGTTAGTAAAATTTTAATGTTAGAAATAAAAGATGAAAATATAAAGTTTGTAACTGTTACTGATTGTGATACATCTAATGATCTTAGTTATGCTAAAATATATGTAACTGTCTTAGAAGAAGATAAAAAAGAAGAGACTCTAAAAGCTTTAAATAAAGCTTCTAGTTTTATAAGAAGTGAACTTGCTAAAAGAATAGAAATAAGAAATATTCCAGAGTTAAAGTTTTACTATGATGAATCTATTTCTTATGGAGAAAAGATTGATAAGATAATTGATAAGATAAATGAGGAATAGAATGAATTATAAAATAGTTGTTAATAAAGATAATTTATATAATAAAGATGATTTTTCTAATAGAGAATTAAAAGTAGTTAAAAACTCTTTAGATGAAGAATATTTACTTGAAAAAAGAACTTTAAAAGCATATTTGCTATTAAAAGAAGAATTATTTAAAGATAATATTTATATTGATATTATTAGTGGTTATCGAAGCATAGAAGACCAAAGAAAGTTAATAGATTTATATACTAAGAAATATGGTAAAGACTATGTTAATAGATATGTAGCAGGAGCTAACACTAGTGAACATCATACAGGACTTTGTTTTGATATTGGTTTAATTATTGATAATAAGTTAATTTGTGATGGTAAAGAACTTTTAGAGTATGATGATATATTTAAAATAATAATAGATAAGTTATCTAAATATGGGCTTATCATTAGATATCCCAAAGATAAAGAGATGATTACTAAGTATAATTATGAACCTTGGCATTATAGATATGTAGGTAAAACTACCGCTAATATTATTAAAAGTAATAATTTATGTTTAGAAGAGTATGATAAACTCTATAATAAAAGTGGAGTATTATTAGTAAATAAACCTAAAGGGCTTACTTCAAGAGATGTTGTTAATAAAATAGAAAATATCTATGATACTAAAAAAGTAGGGCATAATGGTACTTTAGATCCTATGGCTGAAGGATTATTAGTAGTTACTATTAATAAAGCATGTAAGATTAATGAATTATTAACTAGTGAAGATAAAGAATATATTGCAAGTGTTAAAGTAGGAGTTTTAACAGATACTTTAGATATAGAAGGTAAAGTATTAAAAGAGAGTAGTAAAAAGATAACTAAAGATATGTTAGATAATTTATTTAAATCTTTTCCTAAAAAATATTTACAAGAAGTACCAAAGTATTCTGCTGTTAAGATAAAAGGTAAAAAATTATATGAATATGCTAGAAATAATATAGATGTAGATTTACCTAAAAGAGAAGTTTTAATTAAAGAATTAGAGTTACTTGATTATAATGATACTTCTTTTACTTTTAGATGTGTTGTATCTAAAGGTACATATATTAGAAGTTTAATTAAAGATATGGGAAATATGTTAGATATACCTTGTACAATGACTAGTTTAACAAGAACAAGACAGGGAAAGTTTTTAGTAGATAGATCTATTGCTTTAGATAAAATTAATATAAATAGTAATATACTTACTATTAAAGATGCTCTAGATATTCCTATAATAGATGTAGATAATAAAACATATAATTTAATAAGTAATGGTGCATCTATCATTAATAAATATAATATTAAAGATAAAGTATTATTTATGAGAGAAAATAAATGTATTGCTATTTATAAAAAAGATAATAATAACTTAAGATGCTATAAAATGTTAAAATGAGGTTATATGCCTCATTTTAATTGACTTTATGTCATAAAAGTGATATAATCTACAATGCTTATGAAAGGGGGATATCTATGAAAATATCAAAAAAATTAATAGTATTATTATTAAGTTGTGGTCTTACTATTAATATGGGAGGATGTTCTAGTAAAGAGGTAGATGTTGATTTATCTTTAGAAGAGACAGTTGATTTAAATAGTGATAATACTCTTTTAGATAATATAGATGATACTATAACTATTGATGGTGAAGAAGTTAGTCTTATTAATGCTAGTGATATGTTAGAAGAAAAGATTAATATATATAATACTTTAAAATTAGTAGATTTCTCTTTATATGATGATTTAAAAGCTTTAGATGTTACATCTATAGAAGAAGTTAAAAATTTATCATTAGAAGAGGTTAATGAATATATAAATATTCTAAATTCTAAAGATGATGATTTTAATAGTAAACTTGAAAAAGGAAGAATCGCTCAGAAGCTTTTGTATTTAAAAAATTATCTTACTGATTTTTTAGAAAATAATACTTATGATATTTTAGAAAATGTTATGTTAACGACTATAAAAACATCAGTAGCAGCTACTCTTGAAATAACTGATTATGAAAATATAAGAATAGAACCCTTAACAGATGAGATGAAATATACATTAACTTATTATGATGAAATTACTGGTAATAGTATTCCTTTATATGTAGAAGCAGGAGAAGGTTTCTTATATAAAGATCTTGATACTTTATATGATTTACAATCTAGTGAAGATGAAACTTTAAATTACGATAATGTTTTGACTGCTCTAGACCAAAATAAATGTCTAGTAGCAGAACATTTAGAAGAAGTAGAATCTCGTTTTATTAGTCAAGATAGTGAAGAAAGTGTTGTAAAACGTTTACAAAAATAAAAAAATAGTGTATATTATAAACGTTACCTTTTCTCAGTAATTGGAGTTCTTCCTTACACCAATTACCAAGATAAGGCGAATTATTTAAAGAAAGGGAGGATATTATGGCTTTAACAAAAGAAGAGAAACAACAAATAATTAAAGACTTTGGAGAAAATGCTAATGATACTGGATCTAGTGCTGTTCAAATTGCTATTTTAACTAAAGAAATAGAAAATTTAACAGAACATTTAAAGACTCATATTCATGATCATCATTCTCGTCGTGGTCTTTTAATGAAAGTTGGACAAAGAAGAAATATGCTTAATTACTTAGCTAAGAAAGATGTTGCAAAATATCGTGAAGTAGTTAAGAAATTAGGTTTAAGAAAATAGGACTTGTAAAAGTTCTTTTTCTTTTTAAAATAAATTTATTGCAAATTGTTTTATAATATGCAATAATAATATTATAAGATAAAGATTGAAAGAAGTGGTTTTAGATGGAGAAAAATTACATTAGAGTTTGTTTACAAATAGTTAAATGGGGGGGGAGGGTCATTTAACCCTAATCTAAGTAACAAAATTACTTTCTTTTCTTATGCAAAAGAATAGAGTAGAGAATTATTCTATTCTTTTTTACGTGTAATGAAAGGAAGGTAATTATGAAGAAATTATTAGATGTAAGTATAAATAAAATATATATAATGTTAGTAATATTAATAAGCCTTTTTATGTTAGGAGGATACTTTTCTTATGCAATGTTTACAGTAACAAAAGAGAAAAGTAATGCAATTAGTATAGTAACAGGTAATTTAGTATATGATCTAAAAGTAGATGGTAAAGAAGGAAATACTTTAACTGTTCCTGCTAACACAACAAAAGAATTTACTGTTACTTTAAGTAATCCCAATAATAGAATAGCAAGATTTAACTTTTATTATTTAGGAAGTTTACCTGATGGAGTAACTGCAGGATATGTAGTAAGTGATGGATTTAATATACCAATGAGTGAAGTAGGATCTAATTTAGAGAAAAGTGGAACAAGTGGATCTAGTAATACATATAAGATAAAAGTAACAAATACAAATGATAGTGAAGTAACAATAAATCTAGGAGTAGATGTAGGACTAGATTATAATGATCTAACTCTACCAAGTAATGGACATTTATTTGAAGAATATAAAGTTAATGTATCTGATATAGTATTAACTAGTCCGGGAGAAAATGGAGATACCTATGATGATGGAGAAGATACATTTATAACAGGGGAGGACCCTAATAATTATATCTGGTACTCTGGTAAATTATGGAGAGCGGTTAGTGTAAATAATGAAGAAAAAACAACTAAATTAGTAACACAATGGAATATAAGTTTTATTGTTTATTCAAGTGGAAGTACAAATTTTTCAGGAAGCCATATGAAAGACTGGTTAAATAATACAACAGCAGATGGATTCTTAGGTAACTTAAGAGATTATGAAAATTTTATAGTAACAGATAGTGTGTGGGATGCGACCCTTGATACTGCTTCTCTTGGAAGTATAGAAAGACCTAATGGTACAACAATAGTAACAGCAACTGTAGGACTTTTGAACTTATATGAGTATCAAGAAAGTTTTAGAGGAACAACTTATAGTAATGGCTATTTAAATAATGGACTTTATTGGTGGAGTTTAACTCCATATAGTTCGTCATATGTGCGTGACATCAACTACGATGGTAATGCGTATAATGGTGGTCCTTCGAACACGAGTGGTGTTCGGCCATCTATAAATTTAAAATCTAACGTCAAAATTGTTGGTGGTGATGGAACAATTGATAATCCTTATCGCTTAGAAGGAGATAACGATACGAATCTTTCAGGAACACTACTTTCAAGTAGATATAGTGGAGAATATATAAAGTTTGGTAATGAAGAAAATAATCTATATAGAATAGTGAGTCACGAAACAGAAGGATTAACAAAAATAACAAGTGCCGAGCCATTAAAGAATTCTAATACATTTATAACAAGTACTTTTGGAAGTAATACAACATTTTCAAATACAAATACAATAGGTACGTTCTTAAATGGAGAATACTTAACAAAATATGTAGATAGTAGTTATAGTGCAATGATAGAAGATAGTACAACTTGGTATCTTGGAACAGTAGGAATTGGAGAATCATATAAATCAGCAAAATATATTATTGGTAATAATGGTAGTGTTGAAATGCTTACTCCTAATCATACAACTGCTAAAGTAGGGTTACTTCGCTTAGGAGAATTAATGGCAGGACAATTTGATAGATATGATAATAATAAAACTTATTGGACATTAACACCATATAATTCGTCATATGTGCGTAACGTCTACAACGCTGGTAACGCGGCTGATGGTAGTCCTTTGGGTATGCAAGGCGTGCGGCCATCAATAAATCTAAAATCTAGCATAAAAATTGTAGATGGTGATGGAACTAAAAATAATCCATTTACTTTATCAGGAAATTAGCATTATTAGGGAATATTAGTCATAACCTATTATTTTAAAAGGTTAAATTAAATGTATTTCCCTAATAATTATTGCGAACTAATAATGTGTAGTAGTATTCATTAATAATAAAATCCTTGATATTTTATATATAAAGTATCTCAAATTATATATTTTGCTTGTATTATATTGACTGTATAAATTACTCCCAGAAAAACTAAAATAAGTATTATTAGGGAAATTGCAAAACAAAAAGCCCTTAAATAAAGGCTTTTAGAACTTTTTTCCTAATAATATTAATTCCCTGATAAGGTAAATTATTAGGGATCCCTAATAATTTACTTTGGAGCTAGGTTAATAATAATTTAATATAAAAAGAGAAATGTTTGGTAAAGAGTAGAAATTTCTCTTTTTTTCTGGTATTATATAATAGATTTATGGAGGAAGTAATATGAGTAAAAAAATATATGAATATGATTTTTATGGAAAGAAGATTGTTGTAGAGCACGGTGAACTTGCTAAACAAGCTAGTGGTTCTGTTTTAGTTAGATATAATGATACTGTTATATTAACTGCAACTGTTATTAATAAAAATGTAAATTTATTAAGTGATTTTTTTCCATTAACAGTTAATTATCAAGAAAAACTATATTCTGTTGGAAAAATTCCAGGAGGATTTATTAAACGTGAAGGACGTCCAACTGATGCTGCTACTCTTGCAGCTAGAATGATTGATAGACCAATGAGACCTTTATTTAAAGAAAATTTTAAAAATGAAGTTCAAGTAATTAATACAGTTCTATCTGTTGATCAAGATTGTTCTCCTGAGTTAACGGCAATGTTAGGTTCATCTTTAGCAACTATGATTAGTGGGGCACCGTTTATGGGACCTATCGCAGGTGTTAAAGTAGGATATATCGATGGAGTGTATATTATTAATCCTACTGTAGA
Organism: uncultured Mycoplasmatota bacterium; assembly: GCA_946499755.1. Lineage (GTDB taxonomy): Bacteria > Bacillota_I > Bacilli_A > RF39 > UBA660 > Onthousia. The sequence continues at coordinate 3,237 of CAMMTE010000008.1, read as the reverse complement.
AGAACTAGAAAAAAGTGTTCTTGATCTTACTGTTGCAGGAACAAAGGATGCTATTAATATGGTAGAAGCAGGTGCTAAACAAGTAGACGAAGAGATTATGCTTGAGGGTTTAATGAAAGGTCACGAAGCTATTAAAGAATTATGTGTTTGGCAAGAAGAAATAATCTCTGATATTGGTGTTACTCCATTTGTTTATGAGTCTTTAACTATTGAAGATGATTTAAGAGATGAAGTAACTAAACTAATAGAGAAAGATTTAGATGAAGCTTTAAGGATTAAAGAAAAGTTAGAAAGATATGGAAGAATAGATGAGATAAAAGATAATTTAATAGAGAAATATAAAGAAGAGAATAAAGAGTTAGAAAAAGAAGAATTAGATTTATTAGTTGTTAAAGTAGAGAAAATATTTAGTGATGTTGAGTATAGATTATTTAGAAATATCGTTGTTAAAGAAAAGATTAGATCTGATGGAAGAAGAATGGATGAGATAAGACCTTTATCTACTGATATAGATTTACTTCCTAGAACTCACGGTTCTGCTTTATTCACTCGTGGTGAAACTCAAGCTTTATCAGTTACAACTTTAGGAGCTTTAGGAGAGCATCAAATTCTTGATGGACTTAGTCTAGAAGATGAAAAAAGATTTATGTTACATTATAACTTCCCACAATTCTCAGTTGGAGAAACAGGAAGATATGGAGCACCTGGTAGACGTGAGATTGGTCACGGTGCTTTAGGGGAAAGAGCATTATTACAAGTAATACCTAGTGAAGATGAATTTCCATATACAATTCGTGTAGTATCAGAAATATTAGAAAGTAATGGTAGTAGTTCACAAGCTAGTATTTGTGCAGGATGTATGAGTTTAATGGCAGCAGGAGTACCTATTAAAAATCCTGTCGCTGGTATTGCAATGGGACTTATTACTAGTGATGATGACTATACAATTTTAACAGATATCGCTGGTATGGAAGATCATTTAGGAGATATGGACTTTAAAGTAGCAGGTACATCTAATGGTATTTGTGCTTTACAAATGGATATTAAAATAAAAGGAGTAACTAAAGAAATATTAAAAGAAGCTTTAGAACAAGCTAAAAAAGCAAGGCTTGAAATACTAGAAGTTATTAAAAAACAAATACCTGAACCAAGAAAAGAAGTATCTAAGTATGCTCCTAAGACTAAAGTATTCTATATTTCTCCATCTAAGATTCGTGATGTTATTGGTAAAGGTGGAGAGATGATTACTAAGATAATTTGTGATGCTAGTAATGTAACTGATGTAAATAATATTAATGCTGTTAAAGTAGATCTAGAAGATGATGGTAGAGTAATTGTATATCATACTGATCAGGATGTAATTGATAAAACAGTTAAAATGATAGAAGATGTTGCAAGAGAAGTTGAAGTAGGAAAGACTTATGAAGCGAAAGTAGTAGGTGTTCACGATTTTGGATGCTTTGTTGAAATTTGGCCTGGTTGTGAAGGATTAGTTCACGTATCACAACTAGATACTAAACATATAGACAAAGTAGAAGATGTTGTAAAAGTTGGAGATACTATCTTAGTAAAAGCTGTAGGTAAAGATAAAAAAGGAAAAGAAAACTTCTCAAGAAAAGAAGTACTATTAGATATGAAAAAGAAGAAGTCTGAATAAAAACTTCTTCTTTTAGTATGAAAATAATTTACAATTATACATTTCCAATAAATTATTTATATCACTAATTTCATATATTCCTTCTATAAAACAAAATCTAATAATTAAATCATAGATATTGTTTTTAGGTAAAGAATAAGAAGCACTATTAAGTAATCTATCTATTTCTTCTTCATTTAATTTTAATGAAAGTCCTAATAATATAACTGTTTCTTTGCTTGGATGATAATTAATATCACTTCTAATCTTTGAAAATAGTCTTCTATCAATATGAACTCTATTATAGACATCACTATCTTTTAAACCTCTATCATCAATATACTTAAATAACAATTCTTGAAAATAGTTTTCCTTATTAGTTTCGTTAATATAATCTTCTATCTTTGAAGTTTGATAATTACTTAATCTTCTTCTTATACGAGGTAGTGTTTCTAAATTATTATTAATGTATTCATTTAATTTCTCTTTCATAATTGTCTCCTTTAATGCGACCAAATTAATTATTAAATATAATATAATTATAGCAGAAAGAAGGTATGTGTATGCAAGAAAGATTAGATAAGTTAAAAGAAAATAGTATTTTAGGAGTAGAAGTTAAAGCTAATTTAAGTATAAGTCCTGGGATAAGTGGAACTATCATAACAAAAGATAAGAAAGTATATGTTTATTCTTTATATTATCATATGACTCCATTTATGGAAAAAAATAATATTCCTTTAGAAGATATAACATTAATAAAAGAATTAACTGATGAAGAGTATGATAAACTTATTAGTTTTATTAAAGAAGAAATAGTTAATAAAGAGTATGTTTGTAGGCCTCTACGAGATAGTTCTTCTGCTGTTTTTGGGTCAAGTGAAAATAAGTTATTTTATTATCCTAATTGTTATGATATCAATACTAAGGAAAACTTATATGATAAGACTAAAAAAATAATAGAAGAGGTTAAATAGCGACCTCTTCTTTTTCATATTCTTTACATTTTTCTTCTAATAGATTAAAGTCACAGCATCTATCTTTAATTCTTTTAGAAAGTTTGTTAGTGTCATATTTTAACATAAAGAAATTAACTTTATCTAGTAAATCTTTTTTATGATTGTTTAAATAAGTAGTTTGTTCTATAATCAACTTTTTGTATTGTTTATCTTTTACTAAAGGAAGTACTTCAGTTAAACAAGATTTTGGAGTTGGAATCATGTTATTAATATTAACTATGCCAAGTTCGCCATCTTTAATTTTAAATATATCAAGAGCCTTATTATTCATTGTTAAATGTTTAGGTTTAGGACTTGAAAGTGGAGCGAAATAAGTTTGATTATTAAAAGTATAGACAACTCCTACATAAGGTCTATTTTTTGTTTTGTTATAGGCAACTCTATCATCAAATTTTCTTAAATAATTAATATAGTCATTATCAATATAGTATATTTTTAATGTTTTCATTTGAACCTCCTGATTATAATAATAAAGGACGACTTTTAAAAAATCGCCCACTTTTTTCAGTCCCTACTACGGCAAGGGTATTCCACTTTTTTCAGTCCCTACTACGGCAAGGGTATTCCACTTTTTTCAGTCCCTAC
>CAMMTE010000007.1:0-21005 GCA_946499755.1 uncultured Mycoplasmatota bacterium | reverse complement strand
AAGAACTAATAGTCTTTTATGGCTTTTAGATAAAAATAAAACTGCTATGGGTAGTAGATTATTAAAACAAAATATTGAAAGTCCTTTAACTAATAAAAAAGAAATAGAAAGGAGATATGACTTTGTAGATAAATTAAGAGTAGAGTTTATACTAAGAGATGATTTAAAAAATAATTTAGATGAAGTATATGACTTAGAGCGTCTTGCTAGTAGAATTACTTATGGTAATTTAAATGCTAGAGATTTATTACAACTTAAAAGTAGTTTAAAAGCCTTACCAGAGATTAAAAGAATCTTAAAAGAATTAAATTATTATAAAGAAATAGAGGATTTTCCTGAAGTATACAGTCTTCTTGATAAAAGTATTGTAGAAGATCCTCCTATTACTTTAAGAGAGGGACATTTAATTAAAGATGGTTATAATGAAGAGTTAGATGAGTTAAGAAGTATATCTAGTGGTTCTAAAGACTTTATTTTAAATCTTGAACAAGAAGAAAAGGAACGTACTGGTATTAAGAACTTAAAAGTAGGTTTTAATAAAGTCTTTGGTTATTATATAGAAATAAGTAAAGGACAAGTTAAAGAATTAAAGGAAGAATATGGTTATGAAAGAAAACAAACTTTATCTAATTGTGAGAGATTTATTACTCCATTACTTAAAGAAAAAGAAAATATTATATTAGGGGCCGAAGAAAAGATTATTAACTTAGAATATGATTTATTTATGAAGATAAGAGAAACTATTAAACGATATATTTCTCCTTTACAAAAAACTGCCAATATTATTGCAGAAGTAGATATGTTACAATCATTCTCTACAGTAGCAGATCTATATAATTATGTAAGACCTACTATTACCGATAACCATTCAGTAAAAATAATCGCTTCTCGTCACCCTGTTATTGAAGAAGTTATGGCTCGTGAAGATAAAAAATATGTCTCTAATGATATAATTATGGATGAAGATACTTCTATTCTTTTAATAACAGGACCTAATATGGCTGGTAAATCTACTTATATGCGTCAGTTTGCTATTACAGTAATAATGGCGCAAATAGGTTGTTTTGTCCCTGCTAAAAGCTGTAAAATGCCTATTTTTGATAAGATATTCACAAGAATAGGAGCAAGTGATGATTTAGTTAGTGGTGAATCTACTTTTATGGTAGAAATGAAAGAAGCTAATCTTGCTTTAGAAGAAGCGACTAATAATAGTTTAATACTATTTGATGAATTAGGTAGAGGTACAGCGACTTATGATGGCATGAGTCTTGCCCAAGCGATATTAGAATATATTCATGATAAAATAGGAGCAAAGACAATGTTTTCAACCCATTATCATGAACTTACAAGTTTATCTAATAGTCTAAAACACTTACAAAATGTTCATGTATCTGCAGTTGAAGAAGATGGTAAATTAACTTTTCTACATAAAATAAAACTAGGCGCGGTAGATAAAAGTTATGGACTTAATGTAGCAAGTCTTGCTCACTTACCTAATAGTTTAATCAAAAGAGCAGAAGAAATACTTAATGTCTACGAAAGTGAAGGAGTTAAAGAAAGGGAATTTACTCAAACAAGTCTATTTAGTCTTGATGAAGAAGAAATAAAAGAAGAAGAGCGGGTTAATGAAATTGAAGAAGCAGTTAAAGATTGTGATCCATTAAATATGACACCAATTAATGCTTTAAACTTCTTATATGAATTAAAAGAAAAGATAAAGAAAGAAGATGTTTAAAATGAAAGTAGATTTATTACAATTAATAAAAGATAGAATACCTGGCTTGGAAGGAAATGAAGTTGTTTGTAAATTATTAGATTATTATCTTAAGGATAACTATTCTTCAAATTTATTTATATTAGCTGATGATAGGATTGTACTTAAAAATGGCACTTATATGATTATTTATAATGATAATAATATTGATATTGCAAAAATTAATGAAGAAGTGGGGGTAGAAGAGAATATTAGATTTAACATTATAGATGATAATAGTTTTGATATATTTTATTGTAATTATATTGTTAATGGTAATAACCATTTAGTTAAAAGCTTTAACTTATCAGTTTTTAATAATAAGTTAAGTAAGGCAATTATTAGTGAATGGGATTTTTCTAAAGAAATGGAAATACTTCTTCATATCATTAGTAGTATACTTGCTACTATAAATCCAAATATAGATTACTATGAAGAAATTAAACAATTAATAGATAGATGGTTTGATGAGAATATAATTGCACACTATAAAATTTTAAATGTAGATGATAAAAAAATCACTACTTATGAAGATGATATGCTTTTAGAAGAACCACTTGATAAAGAGATAATTGATGTATTAGATGGCTTTTTTGATTTTTTTAATGAAGCATATAGTAAATCTAATCAAGCTATGTATGAAAGCCTATTAACGGTAGAAAATATTAATGCGCCTAAAGAAAGACAATATATCTTACTTAATAATAGAAAATAAAAAGGGATGATTACTAATGAATTATGTATTAGTATATAAAGATACTAAAAAAAATGTAAATTACTATTATAATTTTAATGATAAATTGGTTTATACTAGTGATAACAATAAAAATAAATGTAATTTAATAGGTGTAATAGGTATTGTTATAGGTTTTATTTTCTATCTTGCTTTCGCTTATCTTAGTTACTATTTACCATACTCATATCTATTTATAGTCTTAATTGGAATTATCTTTGGTATAGTTATAACTTTAATTGCAAACTCTACTATTAAAGATATCTTTAAAGAAAAAGGTAAGAAAATATCTATAGATAAATTAAGAGAAATGTATAAAAAAAATAAATCATTTAGAATAAAATACTTTATCTTATCAATAGCTTTCTTTATCTTAACAATATTAAATTTAGTCTTGTATCAAAATATTACTACTATAAATTATCTTCTATTTACTAGTGTTATTATGACTACATTCCTATTTCTTTTATATAGACCTATTAAAAATATAAAATTGTTAAAACTAATGAAAACTTCACATTAAATGAAGTTTTCTTTTTCAATTATGTCTTTTAATTTATTTTTAATATCATCTGTTGTAAATAAATAGGGTATAGAATTATAATTACATTTTACTAAATCTTTAATAGTTAAATTAGTAGTATTCAAAACATTGCTATACTCATCATTAATATTTATATTAGAAACTGTATCATTATCAGTATTTATAGATATTAAAACATTATTATTATATAAATATTCTAAGGGATGTTTTCCTTTTGCCGCTTCTGTTTGAAAGTTACTAGTAGGACATACTTCTAAAAGAATTCTATTATTAATTATTCTTTCCATAGTCTCTTTATCTTCTATACATCTAATACCATGACCTAATCTTTTAGTTTTAAAATCTAAAGCACTATTTATACTTTCTTTACCATCTGCTTCTCCAGCATGAATGGTATAGTGAATATTTTCTTTTCTACATAAATCAAAAATATATTTAAAGTTTTTTGTTTCATATAAAGCCTCTGCACCTGCTAAATCTATGGCAACAACACCTTTATTAAGATATTTCTTAGCATACTTTACTATCTCTAAATTATCTTCTTTACTACTATCTCTCATACAACAAAGAATAATTCCTCCATAAATATCAAAATCATCTTTAGCTTTCTCCATTCCTTTTATAACACTTCTAATTACTTCATCTAGACTAAGACCTTTTTCTATATGTTTTATAGGAGCGAATCTTATTTCTGCATAGATAACATTTTCCGTATATAATTTTTTAAATAAATTATAAGTAACTTCTTCAAGTCTTTCTTTAGTTTGTAATAAAGAAGAGGGAAGAGTAAACTTCTCTAAATAATCATTTAAATTATGGCAATCTTTATCTACTTGTAGTTCTTTAACTATCTCATAATCAGTTAAATTATAACCATCTTCTTTAACATATCTTTTAGCTAGCTCTATATCAATAGAACCATCCAAATGAAGATGAGTAATTATTTTCTTTACACCTTTTATTTCCATATCTATCCTCCTTGTCTTTAATATACATATTTTAATATATTTTGTCTAGGATTTATTTGACAACTACACACAATCGAACAGGATACATTTTTTAATAGAACAAATATTTTATAATATTTGCTCTTTTCATATGTAATATTTTTTGATAAAATAAATGAAGAAAGAGAAGTGATACTTTTGAAAACAAGAAATGAAGTAAGAGAAATAGCTCTTCGTATAATTTATAAAATAAATATTTTTGATGATGCTAATGTTTACTATGATGTAAATGACTTAATTAAAGAAGAATATGAAGTAGAAAATGACTTTGTTAATTCTTTAGTCAATGGAGTTATAGAGAAAAAAGAAGAACTAACTAATCTAGTTAATAAATATATGTCTGATTGGACTCTTGATAGACTTAATAAAGTAGATGGGGCTTTATTCCTTTTATCTAGTTATGAGTTAAAGTATCTTGATACTCCTAGTATAGTTAGTATTAATGAATGGGTAGAAATATCTAAAAAGTATAGTGATGAGAAAATTACTAAGATGTTAAATGGCGTTTTAGATAATATTTATCATAGTGAGGATGTAAATGAATAATGAATATTTAACAGTTACTCAACTAACTAGATATATTAAATATAAGTTAGATAATGATGTTAATCTAAGAGAAGTTTATCTTAAAGGAGAAATATCTAACTTTAAAGCTCATACTAGAGGACACTTTTATTTTACTATTAAAGATGAAGGTAGTAGAATTAATGCTGTTATGTTTGCAAGTAGTGCTAGTAAAGTTAAGTTTACCCCAGAAGACGGAATGAAGATACTTGTAACAGGAAGAATATCCGTTTATGAAGCGACAGGAGGATACCAAATCTATGTTAATGAAATGATGGAAGATGGAGTAGGGAATCTTTATGTTGCTTTTGAACAATTAAAGAAAAAACTTGCTAGTGAAGGCTTATTTGATGATAGATATAAGAAGTCCATTCCTAAAATACCAGAACGTGTTGGAGTAATAACTGCACCAACAGGAGCGGCAATACGTGATATAATATCTACTATTAATAGAAGATTCCCATTAACAGAAGTAATACTTTTACCTAGTTTAGTACAAGGAGAAGGTGCTAAAGAAGATATTGTAAGGCAGATAAAACGAGCTGAAGATTATAACCTTGATGTTCTAATAGTAGGTAGAGGAGGAGGCTCTATTGAAGATTTATGGGCTTTTAACGAAGAGATAGTAGCAAGAGCAATATTTGAATGTCCTATACCTATAATCAGTGCAGTAGGTCATGAAATAGACTTTACGATAGCAGACTTTGTAGCAGACCTAAGAGCACCTACACCAACAGGAGCAGCCGAGATTGCCGTTCCTAATAAAGCAGATGTTATAAACTATATTAATCAGTTAAATTTAAGAAGTAGAAAAGCCGTAGGTAATATTCTAGAGTTAAAGAAAAAAAGGCTTGATAATATTAAGAGTAATTACATCTTAAATAATCCTTTAGATTTATATTCTGCTAAAATTCAAAAACTTGATTATTTAACTGAGAGTTTAGTTAAAAACTATAAAAATATTATTGATAAAGAAAAGATTAAACTAAATAATATTAAAACAAGGCCATTATTTAGTAATCCTTTAGTAATATTAGATAAAACTAAACAAAAATATGCTTTACTGCTTAGTAAATTAGATGCCTTATCTCCTTTAAAAACATTAGAGAGAGGCTATGGTATTATTAAACTTAATGAAAAGGCAGTTACTAGTATAAAAGACTTAAAGAAAGATGATTTAATAAATATAGAATTAAAAGATGGTAGTAGGGAAGCTATCATAAAATAGGAGGAATAATTATGGAAAAGAAAGAAATGAAATTTGAAGAGAAAATAACTGAATTAGAAACACTTGTTAAAGCTTTAGAAAATGGAGATGTAGAACTAGATAAAGCGATAGATTATTTTACAAAAGCTACTAAACTTGCTTCATCTTGTGATAAAGATTTAAAAGAAGCAGAAAAAGCTTTAACATCTATAGTCAATGAAGATGGAACTCTTTCTGAATTTAAAGGAGAAGTAGAAGCATAATTATGAGAGAGATTAAAATACATGGTATTTATAAACACTTTAAAGGAGATTACTATTTAGTAGAAGAAATTGCTAAAGACTGTGAAACCTTAGAAGATGTAGTAATTTATAGAAAATTATATGAAGATGGAAGTTGTTGGGTTAGGCCTTTAAAAGATTTTATGGGGAAAGTTAATCATGAAAAGTATCCTAATGTAGAACAAGTTTATAAGTTCGAACTTATAGAACCATATAGTAAAAGAGAAAAATTTAAAGGAGAATAGATATGGAAGAAATAAGTTATAAAGAGTTTAGAAAATTTTTAGATAGCGATGTAGATGAAGCAGAATACTTTGGTTATAATAAAGAAAATTTAATCAGTTTGAAAGAACGTTTAGAAGGTTTAAGGGAACGATTTGAAATATGTGAATCTAGGATAGAAAGGGATAGAGAAAAAATTGAAGAAGAGTATAATAATATAACTGATATTGCCTATAGTAATTTTCGTAAGGCAGTAACTTTTGATGATGGAAAATCTTCATATTATTTAACTAAAGATAAAGAAAGAAATATTTATAAAATAAATTGGTATGCAAGTTGTGAGACTTCAATACTTACTAGTATGAAATTAATTAAATATAAAAATATAGGAAAAAAGTTTTCTAAAGAAATAGATAATATTGTAGAAAATAGTGTTAAATACTTTAATAAAGAAAACGTTATTGAATCAGTAAGTTCAATATTCACTTTAGAAGATAGATATTTTTCATCTAAATTAAATTGTAATAATTGTCCATTTTTCTTTATTGATAAAAAAACACTTATACCAAGTAAAAATACAATTATATCTTTTGATGATGAACTAGATAATGAAAAAACATTAAATGTTGAAGATAAACAAAAACTATTAACTAAAATTATGGTACCAAGAGGATTTTTAAATTAAGTAAAGTAATTATATATACAAGTAGAACAGTTTATACTTATAAAGCTTTCATTTTTAAAAACTTTATAATATGATATAAACAATTTATGAGGGGGATTTTAATATGGAAATAGATGATTTAAAATTAGAATTATTTGATGCAATATCAAAAGCTAAAAATAGTATGGATATCAAAAATATAAAATATGAAACTGATACTATTTATGATAGATACAAAGAAAGAGATATTATTAATGGAGAAGTATGTCGTCCATTACTTGAATCTGATATAAATATCGCTATTATTTCTTATTGTTATAATTCTGAAATATCACTATCTGATAGACTTCTAATTATTGATGGCATGATATTCTTTGCTGATATCTATGCTAATTATGAAGGAACAATGCAAGGAATTGATATGAAAAACCAAGTAACTTTAACTTTAATGTGTTATGATGCTAATAAAGAAGAACTAAACTTAGATAGTAAAGATGAGCATAACTTTAAAAAAGGTATTGCAATTGCTGCTAAAATCAATAACGAATATAAAGAAAATAAAGAAAAGTAACTAACTATTAGTTATTTTTTAATTTTAAAAAGAGCATTGATATTACTCAACACTCTTATCTCCTTCTTCTAACATTGTTGTTATAAAGATACCATAACCTTTCTTAGTATCACTTACAATAACATGAGTAACTGCACCAACTAACTTATTATCCTGAATAATTGGAGAACCACTCATTCCCTGAATAACACCTCCAGTTTCATTTAATAAATTCTGATCTGTTATTTCAAATAGAATATTTTTAATATCACTATCTTTATTAATATTTAAAATATTGATACTATAATCTTTAACTTCACTACCATTTAATACAGTCCTAATGAAAGCTTCTCCTGTTTTAACTTCATCTTCACTAGCTACTTCTATTGCTTCTTCTTCTAATATTTCATCAGTATATTTTCCAAATACACCAGACTCTTCATTAGCATTTATCTCACCATAAGTTATAGACTCATTATAAGTAGCATTCTTTTCTCCAGGTGAACCATTCTCACTCTTTGTATTATCAGTAACTGTAGCATTAAAGATCTTACCATCTTTTATTTCGAATTTTTCTCCTGTAGTTCTTTCAACTATTTCATGACCTAAAGCTCCAAATATAGTAGTTTTTGGATCAATATAAGTTAAAGTACCAATTCCTGTTATTGAATCTTTTACATAAAGACCAGTTTTACACACATCATTACTATCACAAATCATATTTAAAGAAAGATTAGAAGACTTATCATTTCGAATAATAGTTACATCTAACTTATTATCACTACTTGCTTCTTCGTTAACGACATTAACCATTTCATTAATACTATTAACTTCTGTACCATTTATTTTTGTAATAGAATCCCCAACTTCAAATCCTGCATCTTTTCCAATATATCTACTATCTACTTCATAAAAACCAACTACTAAAACACCTTTAGAATTAACTTCTATACCGATGGTTTCTCCACCTGGGACAATATATTTGGAATAAGCATAGATATTTATGGGAATAATAAAAAGTATAAGAAGAGGAAGAATTATTTGTAGCTTAATTTTTTTAAAAAAATGCATTCTAATCAACTCCTTCTAAGCTACAGTATTAGTATTTCTAATTTTTCAAAAAAAAGACGTGTTAAATCTTACCAAAATATGAAAAGTATGGTATAATATAGAACTTACAAGGGAGTGATGCTGCTTGAAAGTATGGAAAACTGCTAAATTTTTAAAAAAAGATAAAAATGTTGAGTTAATAGCAAGAAGTTATATAAACTATATTTATAAATATGGACCAATTAATGATATTATTAGGAAATATAATATAAGTCCAAGTGACGTTTATAAATTAAATCAATATACTGCTAATAGGATAGCAGGATTAATTATTCTATATCTTGCTAAAGATGAAAAAAGACTTAATGATATAGTATTAAAATATGATACAAGTGATTTATTAGTAAGTGAATTAATTCCTGAGATTGAAGGATATATAGAGAAATAAAAAGGAGGATAATTATGGAAGCGAAAAGAATTAAATGTAATTATAATAAAAAGAAGAATATTAAAAAAATAAGTTATCTATCTAACAACAAAAGAGTTAATACTACAAAGTTATTCAAATAAAAGAGGTTGGAGGTAATAAAATATGATTAAATATAGTGAGAAGATTGTAATAAGAACTAATGAAGATAATACTTTAGAAGTACCAGCTGAAAACTTTAAAGTAGAAAACTATATAGGGAATACAATTACAATAGTATGCAAAAAATATATACTTGAAATTGATGGAAATGAAATAAGTTTTCTAAATGAAAACACCAGAACAGATTTTTTAGAAAGAATTAATAACTTTTGTGTTAATGGGACAAGTAAATCATTTAATACAAATGAATTATCTGTTATTAATTTATGGCATGTAAGTAAAGCTGTTGGTGATTATCATGAAGGATTAGCTTCAATTAAAAAAAATAGTAAATGGGGCTTTATCGATAAAGAAGGAAATGAAGTTATTTCTTGTAAATATGAAGAGGTTCATGATTTTTATGAAGGATTAGCAGCAGTAAAAAAAGATGGTCTATGGGGATTTATTGATAAAGAAGGAAATGAAGTTATTTCCTGTGAATATAATAATCATTGTATCGTTGGCGATTTTCATGATGGTGTTGCTCGTATTAGAAAAAATGGAAAAAGTGGTTACTTTATCAGCTGGGGCTTTATTGATAAAGAAGGAAATGAAGTAATTTCTTGTAAATATGATGAAGTTCGCGATTTTCACGAAGGACTAGCAGCAGTAAAAAAAGATAGAAAATATTATTTTATCAATAAAACAGAAGAAGTAGTTAATAAAGTAAAACTTGTTTATATTAAAGACTTAAAAAAAGATTCAGCACCAGATTACGAAAATGTAACTAAAGTTATTCCATATGAATACGATTTTCGTATAAATCCTCTTAATTTTCACGAGGAATTATTAATGGTTAAAAATGATTATGGCCTATGGGGATTTTTTGATAAAAAAGGAAATGAAGTAATTTCTTGTAAATATAATGAAGTTCGCGATTTTCATGAAGGGCTAGCAGCAGTTAACAAAAATGGTTTATGGGGATTTATTGACAAAGAGGAAAATGAAGTAATTTCTTGTAAATATGATGAAGTTCGCGACTTTCACGAAGGTGTTGCCGCTATAAAAAAGGAGAATACCTGGGTTTATATAGATAAAAAAGGAAATTTATTAAGTTCAACAGTAATAATAAAGGATTTAAAAGATATTCCTAATATTCCTAATAACTGTATAGTATTAGGTACTGAAACAGCTTATACTATAAACTTCCAAGAAAATATGGTTATATTTGATTGTCATAAAGAAAGAGAAAAGTTTATTAATACTTTAAATGAAACTATTAATATTGACCCTGACTATAATCCTATCAAAATAACAGATGCACAAAAAACTTTAAGTTTAGATTGGAAATAGAATATTATGAAATATAGAAAAATAGATGTTTATAATTATATGATAGGTAATGATATAGATAATATAGAAGAGTTAGAAAAAGATCCTGACTTTATCTTTGAAGTTTTAAAACTATCAAAAGATAAAGCTTACTATTATTATTTACCAAATTATTATCAAAATAAGTATGAAGTTATAAAATTTATAATAGATAATTTTAAAGATGATTTTAACTTTTTAAAGGAAGTAGTTAACTTTTATCTTCCTAAAAAAATAACTAATAAGCAAGATGAAATACATTATAAAGAAATAACAATCTTAATGGCTTCTCTTGATAAAGATGAATTAAGTGGTTATAAAGCTATTAGAAATGCATTTTATGAAGAAGATAAAATAAAGATCTATATGATTAATGAAGAACAAAATATTGGTCTAGGATTTATCTATATAGAAGATAATTATGATGACAATGAAGTAATTTGTAAATATTATGCAGAAGCTTTTCTCTATGAATTATTTTATCAAAATAAAGTTTTTGAAGAATTAATACATAAAGAAATTAAAAATTTAGATGAACTTAATAGAGTAGGGAATATTACTTTTCTTTTAAATTATATTGGTAGATATGATTCTCCTTTAAAAGAATATGTTGAAAATAATATAGATTTATTAGAAAATATCTCTCATAATCTTGATCTAGTAAAAATGAATTGGCAAAATTATATGGATAGACTAAATCAAAATAGAAAAGACATTATTTTCTATAAGATTAAGGAATTTATGGATGAGTATCAAGGTAAATTTTATTTTAATTGTTATCTAGAATTAGATAAAATTCTTGAAAATTTAAATATTAGTAATATATTTCAAGATGATGAAGTAAAACAAATATCTGTAGAATATAATAAGGAATGCGATGAATTGTTATTAGAAAAATATAGAAAAGATATTACAATTTTAATAAAAAGTTTATTTAAAGAAGATATAATTCCTGTAGATGAAAGTGATTATAATAATAAAGAGGGTAAAATATATAAAAAACAGAGCTAAGAAACAGTTCTGTTTTTTATATTACATAGAAAAATATTACACTTACAACACCTGCTAATATTGCTACTAACATAATAGCAGATATTATTTTTACCATTTTTTGATTCATCAATTAAGCACCTCAGTTCTAATTATAACTAAAAAGTCTATATTTGTAAAATGAAATTAGGTAAATTTTCTTTTTAGTAGAATATCATTTAATAGGTGATAATATGGATATAAAATTAAATACAGTAAAAACTAAAGTAAATGATAAACTAAAAGAACAAAAGAAAATATATATATTTATAATAATAGTAATGTTACTTGGATTAATATCTGGAATTATTTATGCTGTTATATTAAATCAAAATGATCATACTATAGTTAAAGATAGTTTAAATAGTTTCTTTTTAAGTATAAAAGATAATAATATAGACTATAAAAGTGCTATAATAAATAGTTTAATAGGTAATATTACTTTTACTACTTTTATCTTTTTATTAGGTATATCTATTATAGGAATACCTATAATAATACTAAGTTTATTTCTAAAGACTTTTATCTTTGGTTTCTCTATATCTTCTATAATTTATACATATCATTTAAATGGTATTTTAAAGGCTATTACATATACTTTACCTCATCAATTAATAACAATACTAATGGCACTATTTTTAGGCTTCTATGCTCTTTATTTTGGTATTAAATTATTTAAATATCTATTTAGAGGTAAAGATATAAATCTAAGACACTCTATGAAAAGATATCTACAAGTATATATAACAGTATTAATAATAAATATAGCTTGTAGTCTTATAGAAGTATTCTTATCTCCAACTTTAATTAAATTAGTTATTTAATACTTAACTAATTCTTTTCCTTTTTCACTATTAAAGTAATAATAATCATTGCTAGGATAATAACCATAATAAAAATCATCAACTAATCTTTCAAATCTTTCAATACTTTCTTCATTATGTTCATCATATACATAAAATTGTTTTAAATTAATTTTATGAGCAGCATAATTACCTGTATTTGTATCAGAAAAACTTATGTTAATTTCCTTTAAAAAGTCACTTACTATCTTTTTAGCATTATCTTCATTTTCCCCATTCTTAATTAAATTATTAATTAAAGATTTCTTTAAATAACTAAGATCATCAAGACTTATACTTTTCAAAATAGTATCCTTACCAACAATCTCTATTAATGCTTTAGTAAGAGATGTATTTCTATAATAAGAAAAATTATCATAATCAAAATACTCAGTTTTTATAATCTCAGCCATACCTTCTTTAAGCGACAGAGGTATATTAAAAGCATTTAAATTGCAATGAACTCCTTCATGAACAATAGTATCATCAACTGGTTTATAATAATAAACAATTCTATTATCAAAGTCATAGTATACAGCATCTGTTACGATTACAATATCTCCTTCTTTAGTTTTAGTACTTTCAAGTTCTTCTTCACTTACTTCATCTTCTCTAATAAACTCTAAACTTTGTAGTCTCTCATATAAAGAAGCATTATCTAAATATGGATCATCTAAATAAAAATCATAAAAATTTAAGTATAATTCTTTTTCTTTCTTGGTCATATTCTCATTTGAATTAATAGCATTAAGTAAAAAATAACTTTCTATTTCTCTAGTTGTATCAACTTCATCAATGTTAAACTTCCGATCATCAGTAATTTTTCTTATATCTTCATTTATATCTTTTAAAAGTTCTTCTATTGCTTTTTCATTAAGACTATCACTATCTTCAAAATAACTCATTATCTTCGAGTTATTTAAAGCATTTTCTATATTACCATAATCTCTTTTTAAATTAATATAAGATAATCCTAAAAGAAGTGCCAAACCAATTAAAGTACTCCTAGATTTCTTTTTATACCATTCTTTTAAATGTTGTCTTTGTCGCTTATTTAATAAACTTATATAATGACTATCACTATTATCAAAACCAAATTCAAGATATCTATATAATCTTTTATATTCATCAAGACTTAAGTTTTCTATTTCTTCTTTCATCTCTTTACTATTTAATAAATATAATTTTTCATATCTAACTCGAGAAGAAAACATTTTCTTTTTTAATAAAACTTTCTTTTGAAGTACCCTTAAACAATTCTCTTTATCAACAAAATAAATATTATCTCTTATAAGTTTTCTCTTACCATCAACTGTTTCTTTTTCATAAATGAAAGCTCTTTTTAAGATATCTTTATCTACCTTAATATTTTTTGAAGCTAACATCTTGATCATTTCATCCATATTTTTAAAAGCATTTTTAGGAATATTTTTAAAAGTTTTTCCTAATTTGTAACCATATGCTCCATTACAAATAATACCTAAAAAAACAAATAAAATAGAACTATTAATGTCATTTAATCCAGTTTGCTTTGAAATATTAAATAATATTAAAGTATCTAAATAAGTCCCCAAAAATGTATCAAGAGAAGGAGCAACTTTTTTATTACAATCTAAAATACTTTCCTTAATGTTTTTATCATCAATACTTTTCATTTGTATCACTTCCTATATGTTAGCAATGGAATACTATATTATCATATATTTTCTTGAAAGTCAAAAACATTTGTAGTATAATTAGTACGAATTAGAGGTGGTAATATGTCTTTAGGAAAAGTTGTAGTAGGAATAAGCGGTGGGGTAGATTCATCTGTCGCTGCTATTTTATTAAAAAAACAAGGTTATGATGTTATTGGCCTATTTATGAGGAATTGGGATAGTTCTATTAATAATGATTTTCTAGGTAATCCTAATTTAAATAATAATATCTGTCCTCAAGAAGAAGATTATAATGATGCTAAAAAAGTTTGTGATAAACTAAATATACCACTACATCGCGTAGATTTTATTAAAGAATATTGGGATGATGTCTTTACTTACTTTTTAGATGAATTAAAAAAAGGAAGAACTCCTAACCCTGATATTATGTGTAATAAATATATTAAATTTGATTTATTTGTTAAGGAAGCGAAAAAATTAGGAGCTGATTTTATTGCCACAGGTCACTATGCCAAAATAGAAAATGGTAGACTTATGAGAAGTCACGAACATAATAAAGATCAAACTTACTTCTTATCTCAAGTATCTAAAGAACAACTAAAAAATGTTTTATTCCCTTTAGGAGATATCAAAGATAAAAGTGAAGTTAGAGAAATTGCTAAAAAATATGGTTTAGTAACAGCTACTAAGAAAGATTCTACGGGTATTTGTTTTATAGGAGAAAGAAACTTTAAGAATTTTCTTAAAAACTATTTACCTAACAAGAAAGGAAATATTGTAAATATAGATACTAATGAAGTATTAGGTGAACATATTGGTTTAATGTATTATACAATAGGGCAGAGAAAAGGACTTGATATTGGTGGCACTAAAAATAAATTATTTGTTGTTGGAAAAGACTTAACTAAAAATATTTTATATGTAGCAGAAGGTGAGGATAACAAATATCTTTACTCAGATAGTGCCATTTTAGAAAGTATTAATTTTAACTGTGATGAACGTCCTAAAAAGTGTACTGCTAAATTCCGTTATAGAGCAAAGGATGTTCCTATTGAACTTGAATATTTAGATAATGGTGAAATATTAGTAAGGTATGATAATGTTAAAGCAGTAACACCAGGTCAAGCTTGCGTCTTTTATGATGGTGAATATTGTTTAGGGGGAGGAATTGTTAAAGAAGTTAGAAAAGATGATAAAAAACTATGGTATTTACTTTAAATATCAAAAAGGGAATTATCTCTTTTTTCTTTTTGTAAAGCATTTTACACAAATTTTACTTGACTAAACTTGTCAAACTAATTAAAATGTTAATAGGAGGGTAATGATGAAAAGAGTGAATGAATTATTAAGTGAACTTGGAATATCTAAAGTAAGATTAGCTAAATATTTAGGAGTATCAAGACAAATGTTATACAACTATTTAGCAATGGACAGCATATCATTATGGCCTAAAGAAAAAGCTGTAAAATTACTTGCTTTATTAAATATAGATGATGAAGAAGGAATAAGTGGAATAAATGTTACAAGTGATTATATTATCGAAGTAGAAAACAGATTGAATGAAGGAGTTAAAGACTCATCAAATAGAGAAGTTTTAGCAGATTTAAAAAGTTTTAATAAAAAAGAACAAGAAATACTAGCAGATATTATAAATCTTTTAAAAGAAAAATTATCAGAAGATAAGACTAAAGATACATATAATACTTATGTATATCTATATCATTACTTGCAATCGATGGAAACAACTGATGAATTAAAATATATCCTAGCATATATGTCTAAGTCTATGGGCTTTACTAATCCTTTAGAATTTGCTTTTGATAAAGATAAACAATTTATCTTTGAAAGTATCTTATTTTCTGCTATGACTCTATATCATAATGGAGGAGCTTCTAAAAATAAGATCGCCGAAACCCATAAAAGATTTGTTCAAGATATTGAAATAAAAAAGGAAGAAAAGCTTAGTCGTACTCAAGAATTAAATACCGCAAAAGTACAAGCCTTAAGAGAACTAGGTTATAGTGAAATTAATGAAACTAACGCCAAAGAAGTACTTGAAAAAATTGCTGAGATACAATCAAGAAAAGTATAAGAGAGTTCAATTAATTATAAACTCTCTTTTTGTTACAATTATGTAAACTATATGTAAAGCAAATATAAAGTAGGGGAGTAGTTCCCTATTTTTTGTTATAATCTAATTATAAAGAGGTGTTTTATAATGGATAGTAATACTATTAATAATGTTTCTAATTTAGTTAATTATAATATTGGATATGGATTATTTTTAACTTACATTTTTCCTATATTGTTAATATTATTAATTTGTGTAGTTGTTGGTTATTTAGCAAGTATTAGATGAAGATGAAAATATTTCAAATTCAAATGATGGAAATACATTATATAATAAAACAGTTATACCAGCAATTATAATCGCAACCCTAGTAGTAATATTGCTATTTATTGCCTTAATATCGGCATCTTAATAACTATATATTAAATACAGTTAATACTATAGATATGTTTGGTTATATGCTCATTTTATTAATAAGGTTGGAAAAGGGAAAACAACCTTGTGTTTATTTATATTACACTAGTTAACATAACATATATTATAGGAAGTTAAATAAATAGTTTTAAAAGATGAATAATTATTAACCTTTATGGATAATTCAAATGCTTATATTAGTATTATTTTAATAAAGTTATACTTTCAACTTTATATATTAATACTCACAATATTATATTAATAATTTAATAAATTATCCATATTTAATATTTTATTTAGTATATCAATTAAATAGATAATACATAATATTATTTTCGAATTATATAATTAATACACTTTAAACTTAATATTTCATATTTTTTATGATATAACTACTCTATTTTTCAAAAAAAACAAAATAGGGGAAATGTATATAAAAAATAGGGGAATAATATTATAAATTTTGGGAAATATAATATTGAAAGAGAGATAAAAATGAAAAAGAAACAAAGTATTAAATGTGACGTTGATAGTTGCAAATACAACAAAAACAGCCAAGAATGTGACCTAGAAGAAATAAAAGTTAGTAGTAATTGTGACTGTCCAAAAGATGAAGTATGTAACCAAGAACAAACAGTATGTTCAAGTTATGAAAAACAAGAAGAAGAAAACTAATAGAATTAATCTACTAGTTTTTTCTTTTACTACCCTTCTCTACTCTAATTCATCTAATATACTAGTACCAATTTCAGGTATATTAACATCAAAATTGTCTGCAATAGTAGCACCTATATTAGCAAGAGTATCTTGGACTTCTAATCTTCTTGGTTTTTTAAAGCTTCTGCTATAAAAAATTAAAGGAACATTCTCTCTAGTATGATCATTACCCTTAAAAGTAGGATCATTACCATGATCTGCAGTAATAATAAGTAAATCATCCATCTCTAATTTATTTAATAATAAAGGTATCTCTACATCTAATTCTTCAATTGCTTTAGCATAACCTTCAACATCTCTTAAATGACCATATAAACTATCAAAATCACATAAATTAGCCATACAAAGACCAGTAAACTTCTTATCCATTATATTAGTTAATTTATTAATTGCATCTATATTAGAATTTGCTTTTAAACTCTTATTTATACTTGCTTTACTAAATATATCATTCATTTTACCTATAGCAATAACATTATAGTTATTATCATTTAAATCATCTAAAATAGTCCTAGATGGAGGTGCTACTGGATAATCTTTTCTTCCAGCATTATTTAGTTTGAATTTACCTTTACTTCCTGTAAAAGGTCTTGCAATAACTCTCCCTACTAAAAATTCATCTTGTAAAGTTAATTCCCTAACTTTCTCACAATAACTATACAAAATTTCTGGACTAATAATATCTTCGTGAGCAGCTATTTGCAAATCAGAATCAGCTGATGTATAAACAATTAAAGAACCATAATCAAGTTGTCTTTCTCCTAGTTCATTAATAATACTATTATCATTACTACATTTATTACCTATAACTCTTCTTCCTGTCACTTTCTCTATCTCATCAATCAAAGCGATAGGAAATCCATTTTCATTGAAAGTCTTAAATGGAATATTTGATGTAATTCCCATCATTTCATAATGACCTGCCAAAGTATCTTTTCCAGCATTATTAGGTCTTGCAATAGTATAATAAGCATCTACATCAGTATTTTCATCCATATTTAACGTATTTATAAAACCTATCTTAGCAAGATTAGGGATAAATAAATCATAGTTTTCTTTAATATGACCTAGGGTATTAGCACCACTATCTCCATAACTAGCTGCATCGCTCGCTTCCCCTACTCCTAAGGAATCCAAAACCATTAAAAATATTCTTTTAAATCTCATAATCAATTCTCCTTCTTTGCTCTTGGATGATTATTCAAGTAATCATTCTTAACCTTTTCATTAGTAATATGTGTATATATACGAGTAGTAGCAATATCAGAATGTCCTAAAAGCATCTGAATACTTCTAAGGTCTGCACCACCATTTAAAAGATGTGTTGCAAAAGAGTGTCTTAAACTATGAGGTGATATATCAGGATTAAGTCCTTTTTCTTTTAAAATCTCTTTTAAGTTTTTAAAGAATCCTTGTCTTGATATACCAGTACCTCTAGAGTTTAAAAATAAGTAATCAGACTGTTTCTTTTTTAATAATAGATGTCTTTTATCTAAGTATTCATTTAAATAATACTTTTCTACATCATTAATAGGAACAATTCTCTCTTTACTACCTTTACCTTTAACTCTAACAATATCATTATTAAAGTCAATATCATAAACCGTTAGGCTAACAAGTTCAGATACTCTTAGCCCTGAACCATACATCAATTCTAACATAGCTTTATTCCTATAGTCAAATGGGGTGTTTAATTCTATATCTAAGAGTTTATCTACTTCTTCAATAATTAAACTATGAGGAAGTGTTTTAGTAGTTTTAGGTCTATCAATAAATTCACTAGGATTGTTAGTTTCATTCTCTTCTTTTTCTAAATAGTTATGAAAATTCTTAATAGTAGTAAGCTTATGAGCGACTGTTTTACTATCTTCATTACGATTATAACAATATTTTAAGTACTTAGTTATAGTATCTTTAGTTATAGATTTAGTATTATCTATCTTTTCTTTTTCTAAAAATGCAATATAGTCTTTCATCTCATAGCCATAACTTTTAATACTATTATTAGAAAGTCCTTTTTCAAACTCACAGTAATTTAGAAAATTTTCATTAGCAGTTATAAGTTTCATAACATCATCCTCATAATTATTATATAACTATTTATAGATTTTGTAAAAAATAAAACTAATCTTCAAAATTATAAAAAAATATGATAATATTAACATACAAACAAAAAGGAAGTTATCAAATATGGAAAAGAAATATCACATACCAGATTTTTATAAAAGTGCTCAATCGTTTTATCCAACAAACTTTCAAGATCATGAAGGTGGAAGGAAAATACTATCAGAAGAAAATGCAAATTACCATACAATGCAAAATGTATTTCCTATAGAAATAGGAGAAACAATTCAACATTTATATGAAAAGGAAGGCTTTATGTTAGGTATTCATCGCGCAACTATAACAGATGAAACACTGTTCAACTCATACTTTAAAAAAGGACTTAAAAATAATAAATTAGAATATGATAACACAATATCAGTATATAAATATTTTCCAACATTATTAAAAAATATTATCTCTTGTGAAAGCAACTGGAAAAACTCTAAAGGATGCTTATTAATATTAATACCAAAGGAACCATATACACCATTTTATCAGCAAATAGAAGAAAACGGACAAATTAATAACTATATTTTACCTACTTATATTCATAGCTATATTAAAGTTAATAATAAAGAAATAATTGAAATAATATATAATCCTTACTTCGGAAAAGATTTTAAAATAACTGATAACATAACATATGATAAGTATATCGTAGAAAAAGAAATAGCAGATAAAAAATTAGAAGAGTTAAAAAAGAAAGGTAATGTTTAGTTTGAATAAACAGAGAAAATATGTTATAATTAATAACAATTTAAGAAAGGGGTGTTAGTCTTGTCTAAACATATAGTTGGTATTATCGCTGAATATAATCCTTTTCATAATGGACACCTATATCATATAGAAAAGGTTAAAGAAATGTTTCCAGATAGTCCTATTATCTTAGTACTAGGTGGTAATTTTACAGAAAGAGGAGATATTTCTATTTTAGATAAATGGGAAAAGACTGCTATTGCTATCAAATATGGTATTGATTTAGTAGTAGAACTCCCCTTCCCTTTCACTTGTGCTTCCGCCGATATCTTTGCAAAAGGTTCTATTGATATATTAAATCATCTAGGTGTTACTGATTTAGTCTTTGGTAGTGAATCTGATGATATCGAAGGAATTAAAAGACTTGTGGAGACCCAACTTTTTAATAAAGATTTTGATAGTTTAGTTCAAGTTTATTTAAGAATGGGTTGTAACTACCCTACTTCTTTATCTAAAGCTTTAGAAGATATTACAGGAGATTGTTTTAAACTACCTAATGATATTCTAGGTATTAGTTATGTTAAAGCGATTTACTCTAATAATTATAAGATTACTCCTCATACTATAAAAAGAACTAATGATTATCATAGTAAAGAGTTAGATAAAAAAAGTATAAACAGCGCAACAAGTGTAAGAGAAGCCTTATTAGAGGGTAAAGATATAAAGAATAGTGTTCCATCTATTACTTATAACTATTTGAATAATAAGAAAATACCTAAGTTAGATGAATATTTTAATCTCTTAAAGAATAAGATAATAACTTGTAATGATTTAACCATTTACAATCTAGTAGATAGCGGCATTGCAACAAAGCTAAAAAAAGAAATACTTAATAGTTATAGTTTTGATGAACTTATTAATAAAGTTAAAAGTAAAAACCTAACCTACTCTAGGCTTT